>NZ_PNDU01000321.1:0-4117 GCF_005886635.1 Pseudoalteromonas sp. S558
GTTATTCCCCATAAATAGGCGATAACGCAGCATCAATGCCAAACAGGCGCTGCCCAAAGGGTTCTTCCTAGGGGCTATTTACTCTTTGTTGCTCGGTTTTTACTTAGCCCACTAGGTTGCAAACCTCGCGCCGCGATTAAATAGCCCCTAGTTTGAACAAATTTTAATCCGCAAAGATCAACAGACCCTAGTAGTTTGTATTTAGAGTTTGCAAACTATTACCAATCAAATCTAATGGAATTCGCTTTAATTTTAATGCGCAATATAACAATGCTTAGCAGGATGTTTATTATTCACGAATTTTTGCTATTTTAGCTGCAAAAATGAAGTGCGATTATTTTATATTTGTTACTGACGGTATAAAGTTAACCAAAGTAAAGAGAAGAACTATGCAAAGAGTATTAGTGGTTGAAGACAGTAAAGTAGTACAACAGGTTTTACGCCACTTAACTGCACAGTACCTTGATGTCGCTATTGATTTTGCTTGGTCTTTAGCTGAATGTAAAAGCTATGTAGAAAAACATGATTATTCACTCGCTTTAGTTGATTTGACCCTACCAGATGCGCCTCATGGTGAAGTTGCACAGTACACCTTGACTAAAAAAATCCCCACAGTTGTACTTACGTCTAAAATTGACGAATACAAACGCCAGCAAATGCTTGAACTTGGTGTTGTTGATTACGTAATTAAGGATAATCGTGATTCTTATCATTATGCCGTAAAGCTTGTGGCGCAATTACTAAGAAACCAAGGGTGCAAAGCGCTTATTGCCGATGATTCAATGCTGAGCCGCTCATTAATGAAGCAAATGTTAGAAAAACAATTGTTTGATGTAACCGTAGCTAATGATGGCCAAGAAGCGCTTAATCTATTAAAAGCGGATCCAGAGATAAAGTTGTTAATGACTGACTATGCTATGCCTGTAATGGATGGCTTTGAACTTGTTAAAGCGGTTCGTCATTTTAGAGGCCGTGATGATTTAGCTATTATTGGTTTGTCAGGTGCGGGCAAGCATGGTTTATCAGCGCGATTTATTAAATATGGCGCCAACGACTTTTTGACTAAACCGTTTATGAATGAAGAGTTCCACTGTCGAGTATTGCAAACAATGGAGCAGCTTTCATTAATTGCAGATATAAAAGAAAGTGCCTTTAGAGATGATTTAACGGGTTTGTATAATCGCCGTTATTTTTATCAATATGCGGAAAAGCTATTAAAAAATAGAAATCAAAATAATACGCTCGCTTTACTTGATGTTGATCTTTTTAAAAATATTAATGACAAATTTGGTCATGAAGGTGGAGATCAGGCGTTAAAACAAGTAGGTTCACTTATTCGTTCTACGTTCTCTAACTTTATAGTTGCGCGAGTAGGCGGTGAAGAGTTTGCAATTATTTTACCTGAAATCGAACTAACAAAGGGCAGAGAATATTTAGAAGCATTTAGAAAAAAAATGGCGAGTTATGATTTTTCTATCAGTGACAAGTCTTGCACTATTACTATAAGCATTGGTTTAGCTGAGTTTCAAAATACCAGTTTAACTGATGCTATGCGGACGGCCGACAGCGCTTTGTATAAAGCTAAAAATAAAGGTCGTAATTGTATCGCATAATATTTAGTTAGCTTTTTAGTGCGAGGTTAGTTTACGCACCAATGTAGCTATATTGTTAATATAACGCACCTAAATGGTGCGTTTTTTTTGGTTTTATTTTTATTTTTATCTTTAAGTTATTGTTTAAATTAAATATAAAATACTGGCATAAAGGTTGGATTGTATTAGTCAACAGGATAACAATAAAGAGTCCGAGGGGGCCGCTATGAAAATGATTAGTGCAATTATAAAACCATTTAAATTAGATGATGTGCGTGAAGCACTTGCTGATTTAGGAATTGAAGGAATGACTGTCGTTGATGTAAAAGGCTTTGGGCGTCAACGAGGTCATACAGAGTTATACCGAGGTGCAGAGTATCAAGTTGATTTTATTCCTAAAATTAAACTTGAAATTGCAACTCGAACTGAAAACTGCCAGCGTGTTGTAGAGGCAATTACTAAAATCGCATCAACAGGTAAGATCGGTGATGGCAAGATTTTTGTATACGACTTAGATCAAATTGTTCGTATTCGTACTGGCGAACTTGACGAAGAAGCGATTTAAGGAGGCATCATGGAAAATACAATAATAGAATTAAAATTCTCACTCGATACCTTCTATTTTTTAATATCAGGTATATTAGTAATGTGGATGGCAGCAGGTTTTGCGATGTTAGAGGCGGGTTTAGTTCGCTCTAAAAACACCGCTGAAATTTTGACTAAAAATATCGCGCTCTATTCAATAGCATGTACGATGTTTTTACTAGTTGGCTACAACATTATGTATGTAGACAATATTGAAGGCGGTTTAATTCCCTCAATAGGTGCTTTAATTGGTACACAAGCTGCTGATGCAAATCATTCTCTAGAGTCTGATTTTTTCTTTCAAGTCGTCTTTGTTGCAACTGCGATGTCGATTGTGTCAGGTGCTGTTGCTGAACGTATGAAACTATGGGCCTTTTTAGCATTTGCTGTTGTTCTGACTGGCTTTATTTACCCTGTTGAAGGTTATTGGACATGGGGCGGTGGTTTTTTATCTAAAATGGGCTTTGTTGATTTTGCAGGCTCTGCAATCGTGCATGGCGCAGGTGCTGCCGCCGCACTAGCAGGTGTTTTAATTCTGGGAGCTCGTAAGGGGAAATACGGTAAAAATGGTGAAATATACCCAATTCCAGGTTCAAACTTGCCCCTTGCTACACTCGGTACGTTTATTCTATGGATGGGCTGGTTTGGCTTTAATGGTGGTTCTCAATTACTGCTTTCTGATAAAGAAAATGCAACAGCGGTAGGTCAAATATTACTAAATACTAATGCCGCAGCTGCAATGGGAGCTATTGCTGCGCTGTTTGTGTGTAAAGTACTTTGGGGTAAATCAGATTTAACTATGGTATTAAATGGCGCATTAGCGGGCTTGGTTGTTATCACCGCAGACCCTCTTTCACCATCACCAGTAATGGCTTGCTTATTAGGTTTACTAGGGGGGACTTTGGTTGTATTTAGTATTGTTGCCCTCGATAAAGTTAAGATTGATGACCCTGTAGGTGCAATCTCTGTGCACGGTGTGTGCGGTGCATTAGGCATTATGTTAGTACCGCTAACCAATGCTGACGCAAGCTATGTTAATCAGCTAATAGGTCTAGTATGTATTCTTGCATTTGTATTTGTAGCATCATTTATTGTTTGGACTGTGCTTAACAAAGTAATGGGTATACGTGTAACCGAAGAAGAAGAGCTAAACGGGATGGATCAACACGATTGTGGTATTGAAGCCTACCCAGAGTTTGTTTCTGTTCGCAGTAACTAATTCTAAATAGATATGACAGTGTGCTCTGCAAAGCTCTACCTCTGTCTCTTGATCACAACTTTTCTGTCTGCTGAATTGATATTAACAATTCGGCAGATTCGACCATTTCTGCTAATTTCAACCATCCCTTCCAGAGTGCTTTTACGCCAACTCGACCATTTCTTTTACTGTCATACCACCCTCCCAATTTCGCTAAACTATAGTATAGCCAATGAAGAGACGGTACTTTATCCGGCAACACATCCTTTTCAACCTTTGCCCATAGTAATTTCCACGTCATCTCTTTAACACAAGCTGTACATCTCACTTCTTTGCCTAATTCACTCCTTTGTGCCATATTTTGCAGTTGTAATAACCTGACAGCAATAAACGCTTTAATGATCGCAATTCGTAAAATATTATCACTGTGCTGCAAACGTAAATCTTCTACTTCGGTTCCATCTGTTTTCCATGTTTTATGAAACTCCTCTACACGCCAGCGAAGTTCATAGTATCTTACTAATTTCTGGGCATCTTCTGCTGTGTTTACGGGCTCTGTCGTATATAAAATCCAACATAATGGATTTTTTTGCGTACTTTCTTTTTCCTGACAGACAATGACATTGACGCTCAATGTCGGTGATTCTTGCCCTTGTACTCGCTTAAGCTTGGCGAGTGTTATAGGTTGATAGCTCAATGTAATTCGGGCCTGACGCGCTTTTCTTCCCGCACGTTGCGCTAT
>NZ_PNDU01000322.1:0-882 GCF_005886635.1 Pseudoalteromonas sp. S558
CTCTTATACACAAGTCTTTGAATATCGTTAAGTCTGTGATCTAATCGATCATCATCACTCATAGATTTATCATATGCACACAAACACTTCTGAAGAATGGGCTCAATTAATTTTTGGTAACGCTAATTTAGGAGATCCGAGACGCACCCGACGATTAGCTCTACTAGCAAGCGATATGGCTGAGAATGCAGACAGCTCAATTGTTAAGGCTTCTGATACACCCGCAAAAATTGAAGCCGCTTATCGTTTCATTAGAAATGAGAAAATATCCCCTCAAGCGATTGCCGATTCAGGGTTCTCACAAACGAGTGAAGCGGTAAAGCAGTTGCCTTTGGTTCTCGCTATCCAAGATACGACAGGATTGACATTTAAACACAGTGTTTGCAAAGAATTAGGCGATGTGAACTGTGCAAATACATTAGGAAAACCATCAAAAACAAGAACGCTATATGCGCATTCAACTTTAGCAATTGATGCAGATACGGAGCACGTTATTGGTTTACTCGACCAGTACTATTGGTTTAGGAAATCAAAGGTTAAAGGGACTAAAGATCAACAACAGCAACGCCCTTACGAAGAGAAAGAAAGCTATCGCTGGCAACAAACATTAATGGATATAAAGAAACGTACAGGTGAATTATCAAATATACTTAACATCTGCGACAGAGAAGCTGACATTTATGAGTACATGACTTACCAAAAAGATGAAGGGCATCGATTTTTAGTCAGAGCAAAAGAAAATAGAAAATTAATAGAGCCTCAATGCAATCTCAATCAGTTAATAGAAACAGCGCAGGGTCAGTGTTGTTACACTATTAATATAGCGCAACGTGCGGGAAGAAAAGCGCGTCAGGCCCGAATTACATTGAGCTATCAACCTAT
>NZ_PNDU01000323.1:0-10572 GCF_005886635.1 Pseudoalteromonas sp. S558
GGATATTTCTACTCATAAATTTAGCTAAAACTTAATTAACCTGAACTCTGGTTAAGAGATTTACTAACGCATTGAATTATGGTGATATTTAAATTTATTTTCTCTAGCCAGAGATTTTCTGTGATAACAAGGCGAATTTACGCGTCAATAGCAGCGGGCCTATTGCAAATAAATTCAACGCAGTTAGCGCTGAAAATAGCGGCTTGAGATAGATTTATTATCCAGCGTTCAGGTTAATTACTCAAATAAGACTAAAACTTGATCTAGATAAAGTGCAATGAAAGTAAATGGAACTAAAATAATACTGACTAAATAATGACTAAAAGGTATAAAAATGAACCAAATAGTTTCAGATCTAATGACGTCAGATCCATTGGCAGTAAGTGCAGATCACACCTTGCATGATGCACATAACTTGATGAAAGAAAAAAACATTCGCCATATTCCTGTAATTAATGAAAATGGTGAACTAGTTGGTATGCTGACCCAAAAAATCATGATAGCCAAAGTAATGGGTATTTTAACAACCTACGGCGAAAATGCGCTTAAACGCAAAGAAAAACAAACAAAAGTAGAAGACATCATGGTTACTGACTTTGTAAGCGTAACACCTACGCAACCACTGCGTGATGTTGTCACTTTTTTTGTTGAAAATAGACACGGCTGCATGCCGGTAATTGATGAGCAAAATAAATTAGTCGGCATCTTAACATCATCAGATTTTGTAAGACTTGCAGCTGCCCTATTATCTTAACGAAACCATACTTAATGTTCGCTAGTAAATATTTACAGAAAATGGCGCACTAAATATGACTTATTTTTCAAATAAGTCATATTTACCTTAACTAGGGCGTGTTGACCTTTGTGGATTAAAATTTGTTCTTCCTAGGAGCAGCGTCTGTATGGCATTAATGCTGCGTTATCGTCTATTTATGGGGAATAACAACACTACATAGGCTCTACCTTGCCTAAAAACCAAACAGACTGCTGCAAATTCAACCTTGAAAGGTCAACAGACCCTAATAAAAAACCAGTAGCCTTTTGTTGCGATATTAATTTATCGCTCCTTGTATTTAGCCTATAAAATAAATAGCAGCTAAAGAATAAATAAAGTTTGCCGATAATAAAGGTACACTTATGTAAAAATAGATGCACGAAACATAACAAGCATCTATCGACACTTATTTTATTTTTTAACATGGTAAATATTATGGAAAATATGCGGATTTCAAATACAGCACCTAATATCGATTTATACACTAAAGGGCTCGCATCATCGAACAAGTCACCCCAGCAATTACTGTCACAAAAAGCAGTAACCGCAAGTTCCCAAGTTAATATATCAGCAGAGGGGCAAGATAAGCTCAGACAAGAAACGTCGGCTGATGAAAAACAAGTAAGTTCGTTAAGCACTCAAGAATCAATTGCAAATGATAAAGATAAGTTAGGTGGAAATATAATTAAGCAACTTAACGACAAAGACGCAGAAGCTGTGAGCAAGGGTGAAAGCACTGAACCAAAAACACCTATTGATGAGCTTATTGAACAAAAGAAAAAAGAAATAGAAGCCTTAGAGCTCCAATTAGACGAGCTAGTTGATGATGGTTCTGAACAAGTTGCTGAACAGAAAAAGGCACTTCAAAATCAACTCGTTGAACTAAATGGCCAATTACTCATATTAATGGAAGAAAAACTGAAACTGGAAAAAGATAACTAAATTAAATCGTTAGCTATCTTCAATTTATTCAGTGCTGCTGTTTTTTAGAGTCGATGTTAGTTAAAACGCCTAATTTGACCATGCCGAAAGATTTATAAACTAACAAATAATAATGCATATTTTATATCTTGCTAAAAACCAGCTTCGCTCCTATAGTCAGCAAATTATCACTCCCTTATTTTGAACCCATTTATCTATGAAAACCTCTGCCCCTGCTAGCGTTTTTGGCACTTTACTCGGTTATGCGCTCGGTAACGTGGCTGTTTACTCATCTGATTACGATACCGCTGACGAAGGCACTTACCCTAATCGTAGTGCCTATCGCAGTTATCTTGATGGTATTTACATGGGCTATAAATGGCAATGTGTTGAGTTTGCACGCCGCTGGATGTATCTCAATCATGGTTATATTTTTGACGATATAGCCATGGCATATGATATTTTTGAGCTTCGTTCTGTGCGCGATGTAAGCAGCCAAAATAGGCTACCGTTAAACGCATTTAAAAATGGTGCTAAACATCATCCTCAAGTAGGTAGTTTACTAATTTGGGAAGAAGGCGGTGAGTTTGAAGAAACAGGCCATGTGGCAGTCGTTGTTGAAGTGCATGAAGATAAAATACGTCTTGCTGAGCAAAATGTCGGACATCAAATATGGCCAAAAGATCAAAGCTGGTGCCGCGAGCTAAAAGCAAAAGTAACCAAAGATGGCGACTACTGGATTGAATGCTCGTACAGTGATGCCACTATTTTAGGTTGGATGACACAAACGGATAAAACAGAATACGCTGAACCGACATCTGAGCTAAACAAAGATTTATTTACAATAGAAGCCCATAAAGCAGCCGATACAGGGCAAGCAAACAAGTCATGGTTAAATATTGCGAATGACGATGAAGCTGCTTATGTAGAAATGATGCAAGGTCATAAATTAACCTCGGTAGATGAGGATCAACATAATTACTTTGCGATATCTCAAACGACGCAACAAACTATAGAGCATGCAACAAATGAACTCCACGGCTTGTTTATGCACGCTACTGATTATGTATTGCAGCACCCTGAACTATTAAAAAAGTTTAATTTACCCGATGTAGTGCTTAGTAAAATTCGCCAATCGTGGGATAACCGCTTAAATCAGTTAATTACCAGTCGATTTGACTTTGCTTTGACCACTGCGGGTTTAAAAGTTTACGAATACAATTGTGATTCGGCATCATGCTATATGGAAAGTGGTAAAATTCAGGGTAAATGGGGCAAACATTTTGGTGTTAAAACCGGTGTAGATGCAGGCCAAAGTTTATTTAAAGACTTAGTAAAAGCATGGCGTAAAAGTGAGGTAAAAGGCCTTGTTCATATCCTACAAGACGACGAGCCAGAAGAGCATTACCACGCATTATTTATGAAAGAAGCCATTGAAGCCGCTGGCTTTGAATGTAAATTAGTAATTGGCTTAAGCACACTTCGCTGGAATGAATCAGGTAACATAGTAGATGCCGATGGTGCACAATTGAGTTATGTGTGGAAAACGTGGTCTTGGGAAACCGCACTTGATCAAATTCGTGAGGAGTGCGAGGCCGACCAGTCATTAGCTGATAATTTTGAACCACAACTTCAAGCGGGTGAAACTCCGCGTTTAGCCGATGTATTACTGCGTAAAAATGTTATGGTATTTGAACCTCTGTGGACATTGATCCCCAGTAATAAAGCAATCTTGCCAATACTGTGGAGTCTATTTCCTAATCATAAATATTTACTTAATACCGCGTTTGAGCTTAACGACGAGTTATTACAAACCGGTTACGTGGTTAAACCCATTGTTGGCCGATGCGGTGCTAATATTCAGCTTGTAGATGAACAGCAGCAAATTATAGAAAAAACGGTTGGGCACTTTGCATCGCAAGATCAAATATACCAACAGTTATTTGCACTGCCTAAAGTTGATGATTACTTTGTACAAATATGTAGCTTCACAGCCGCAGGTAAATACTCAGGCGGTGGCGTACGCGTTGATAAAAGTATGATCATCAACGGTCATAGCGACTGTATGGCACTGCGTATCAAATAATTAGGCGCTAAGCCCGCAGAATATACGGGTTTAAATTTATTAAAATACAACAAACTAAGGCGTCCTTATGGCGAATCAATTTAATGTACTCGGTACTCGTTTAAAGTTATGTTGCGGAAATGGCGGTTACACGCGCGAAGGCTTTTGCTATGTACCAGAATCAGATCTTGGCAATCACAGTGTATGCGCAATTATGACCGACGAATTTTTACAGTTCTCTAAATCGCAAGGTAATGATTTGGTTAGCCCTAACCCTCTTTACGATTTTGATGGCTTGAAAGCGGGTGATAAATGGTGTCTATGTGCGGTGCGATGGCTCCATGCTATTGCTGCTAATGTTGCACCGCCTGTGGTGCTTGAAGCCACAAATAAAAAAGCATTAGAAATAATCTCACTCGATGTTTTAAAAGCACATGAATATATAACTCAAATTTAAAATACACCTAAAGCGTAATCAAAATAAAGTCTGCAAGTTTTACAAATATATGCAGACTTTTCAAAAATAAAAGCCATTCA
Organism: Pseudoalteromonas sp. S558; assembly: GCF_005886635.1. Taxonomy (NCBI): domain Bacteria; kingdom Pseudomonadati; phylum Pseudomonadota; class Gammaproteobacteria; order Alteromonadales; family Pseudoalteromonadaceae; genus Pseudoalteromonas; species Pseudoalteromonas sp. S558. The sequence goes on from NZ_PNDU01000323.1 coordinate 4,299, forward strand.
TACCAACCAAACTCCTGCAAAAAAACATAACAACTTGAACTTAAAGCACTTTTAAAGTTTTGATGTTTCGGCGTAGTCTTTGCATCACTAAGACTAGTGATATTTATTATGTAGCGAATACACATAGTAATATTAAATATTTAAGCAGGAGGAATTATGAGTAACAGTAACGAATCAAGCAAAATAGCTAAATTTACCGCACCGGGTATGAGTAATGAATCAGCTGAAAAAACAATAGCGACTCTCGATAACCGCATGGTCGCATTAATAGATTTACAACTTACTTTAAAGCATATTCACTGGAATGTAGTTGGTCCTAACTTTATTGGCGTACACGAAATGCTAGACCCTCAGGTGGATGTTGTACGCGAAATGACTGATACCATAGCAGAGCGCATTGCAACACTTGGCGGCGTACCAGTAGGCACCCCAAAATCAATTGTCGATCGTCGCACATGGAATGAATACTCAATGGGTAAAGGCTTAGTGACAGAACATTTAGGTGCACTCAATGAAGTCTATAATGGCATTAACGCCGATCACAGAAAAGCCATTGAGACGCTTTCTGAGTTAGATCCTGTTTCAGAAGACATGATCACCAGCCAACTTGCTGAATTAGAGCAGTTTCAATGGTTTATACGTGCACATTTAGAGTCATCAACCGGTGAGCTAAATAGCTAATCTAGACACTCCAAAGCAAATTAATCTCTATAAACAATAAACTCTAAGCCCAATATCTAATATGTTGGGCTTTTTCTGCTATAAAATAACCTATTCACAAAGCAATTGTTATTCAACAATGGATGTGATTTTGATTCACGACTACTTCCTTGAACTACGCCCACTTTAAATGCCAAAAAGTGAATTTATATTGCGTAAAATTTTCTTTTTTCTAACTATACTTATTTTAATATTAAATTTACTATCAAAACCTTATGACTATTAGTAGGAAAAACTGAAGTGCTGTCGCGTTTATATAATTTCATGCCCGGTTTAAACACATTACTTAACTACGAACGTCAATGGTTTGCTGATGATGTAAGAGCTGCGCTATCGGTAGCTGCAGTCGCTTTACCTGTTGCAATTGCTTACGCACAACTAACCGGTGTTAACGCTGCTGTCGGATTATATTCTTGTATATTACCTATGATGTTCTATGCCCTTTTCGGCACCTCAAAACAATTAATAGTAGGCCCTGATGCTGCAACCTGTGCCGTTATAGCGGCCGTAGTGACACCACTTGCTGCGGGCGACAGCTTTAAACATTGGCAACTTGTAGTAACCATGACCGCTATGACCGGTTTTTGGTGTTTTATAGCCAGTAAATTTAAGCTCGGCGTACTCGCCGACTTTTTATCTAAACCTATCTTAATGGGCTTATTAAACGGTGTGGCCATCACTATTATTGTTGGTCAATTCTCAAAAGTATTTGGCTTTACGTTTGATGAACGCTACTTACTTGAGCGCCTAGGTGGTGTGCCAACTTATTTATCGCAAACACATGTTCCAACATTATTAATGGCACTTATCACCTTCGGCGTTTATTTTGCCATGAAGCGACTAAAACCAACATGGCCTTCTTCTATGTTCGCTATCGCTTTTGGCGCACTACTCGTGTGGATTTTTAATTTAAAACAGCTTGATATAAAAACCATTGGTACAGTTACAGGCGGGCTACCGGTTTTTAACACGCCAGCATTCGATTTAGGAATTATTCGTGAATTAGTTGTACCCGCACTTAACTTAGCTATCGTTAGTTTTGTAAGTATGATGCTAACTGCGCGCAGCTTTGCAGCTAAAAACGGCTACGACATAGACGCAGATAAAGAATTTAGAGCGTTAGGCATTGCCAATATAGCCTCAGCTCTTTCGCAAGGATTTGCTGTAAGTGGTGCCGATTCACGTACAGCAGTTAACGATGCAACAGGTGGTAAAACGCAGTTAGTATCAATAATCGCAGCCGCTATTATTGCTATAATAGCGATATTTTTAACAGCCCCACTTGAGTTTATTCCCAGTGCTGCACTGGGCGTTGTGCTCATTATTGCTTCAGTTCACTTACTCGATTTAAAAGCCGTTTGGCAACTAAAACGCAAAGACAAGCAAGCATTTTATCTCGCCTCAGCTACATTGCTTGCCGTGTTATTTATTGGCGTGATACCAGGGATCACACTCGCTGTATTATTGGGGTTATTTCAGTTTATTCGCACCGTAATGCGCCCAACCGACAACATACTCGGCGTAGATATTAACGGCGTAGTAAGAAGCTTAGACGCCACAGATAAAGCAAAATCGGTGCAAGGCGTATTTATCTATCGCTTTAATTCGCCCTTAACTTATTTTAATGCCAGCTACTTTAAACGCAGGTTACTAGAGCAATACGCAAGACAAAAAGACGACATTCAGTGTGTAATAATTGATGCCGTGCCCTGCTTTACTCACTTAGATTTAAGTGTAATGGCCATGCTTGCCGACCTAGACGTTATATTTAAAAAGCGCGATATAAGGCTTGAACTTGCAGGCAGGAAACGTCAATTACTTTCATGGTTTGAAATTGCAGGAATGACATCGGGAACAGCAGGCATCTATATTCATTCAGACTTATATATCGCCCTAAAAAGAAATAGCGTAAACCAGCATACACAAGAAGTTAGTTTGTTCGAATCAGACGAAAATAACGACCAGAATATTGACCTAAACCTGATGCGTAAACATTAACTATGACAGTATTTCAATGCGCCCTTCCGCCTTACATTTTAGCTTTGCATACTTTTCAGAAAGGTACATTAAAATCGCATCCTAATCGAACACACGATTTTCCCTATCAACAATAGCAGGTCTTTAGCGTTTGGGTTAATCGCTTTAAGCTCTTGTGTATGCTGTTCACCTTTTAAAATATCAAGAGGGACAAGTTTAAACGCCAGACCACCCTCTTCTAAAAAAGTGCAACCTTGATTGGATTAGGGAAATTGTGGAAATAAAATTTAATCATAAAGAACCCTTCAACAATTGAGCAACAATTAAGGCGTTTATTGAACACTTGCACCCTATTTAAAGCTAGCTAATTGATTTTTTTAGCACTAGTTGAGCGAATACTGTTCTCTACTATGTCCCTATAAAGTATATATAAAATTGTATTTATCTTAACTTTTGTATATAAAGTAAATTTGAATCTACGTTATAAATTAGTAACTAACGTATTAAAATATACAAACTAGGCGTTTCTTCAAAAAATTACTTCTTCAACAATCCAAATGGACATAAATAACTTATGTATATAAATCAAAAGCACATAAAAACAATTTTAATTGCCGCCGCTGCCGCTTCTACTTTAGCGGGCTGTGCCACTACATCATCAAAAGTCGTAGAAACACCTACGGTTGCTAGCTATAACACCACCTACACAGGAACAAAGAGTAAGTTGGTTGTTGGCCAATTTGTTAATCGCTCAAGCTTTCAAAACGGTATATTTTCATCTGGGCAAGACCGTCTAGGCAGCCAAGCAAAAACAACATTGATGAGCCACCTGCAACAGACAAATCGTTTTAGTGTTCTTGATCGCGATAACATGGCCGCACTTGCTGAAGAAGCAAAGCTAACGGGAGCAAAGCAAGTTATTAGCGGCGCAAAATTTGTGGTTACTGGTGACGTAACCGAGTTTGGTCGCAAAGCTATTGGCGACCGTCAACTATTTGGCCTACTTGGCAAAGGAAAATCACAAATCGCTTATGCTAAAGTTACATTAAACATTGTTGACGTGACTACATCAGAAGTCATTTATTCGGTGCAAGGCGCTGGTGAATACAGTTTATCTGAGCGTGAAGTAATCGGCTTTGGCAGCACAGCCTCATACGATGCAACATTAAACGGAAAAGTACTTGATTTAGCTATTCGCCAAGTAGTCAATAAACTTGTTACTGGCATTGAGTCTGGTCAATGGGGCAATAAATAATGAAAAGGTTATTCCCCCTTGCAGTCATATGTGCGGCACTTACAGGTTGTAACGCAACAAAAGAGCCCATCTATTACTATGGCGGATACAATACAGCGGTGTACGCATTTTTAAAAGCCGATTCAATAACCGTTGAAGAACAGATTAGCATGCTTGAGCAAACTATTGCAGACGCAACCAACAAAAATAAAGCTGTTGCACCTGGTCTACATGCTCACTTAGGTATGCTGTACTTTGAAGCAGGCAACTCCTCACAAGGTATAACTCATTTTGAAACTGAAAAGTCACTTTTTCCAGAATCAGTTCAGTACATCGACTTTCTTCTAAAATCAGCGCAAGGTGCTTAATATGTTTAACTTAAAATCTTGTATCACAGCGGTATTAGCGGTACTACTAGCTGGCTGTGTTTCGCTTCCACCAGCACATGACTACACTGCGTTTAAGCAAGCAGATCCTCATTCAATAATTATTTTGCCACCGCTTAATAATACTCCTGAGGTAATTGCACCCTATAGTGTAATGACGCAAATGGTAGCGCCTATTGCTGAGTCAGGTTTTTATGTTTTTCCTGTCGCTTTAGTTGAACAAACCTTCAAAGGAAATGGCCTTACCGTTGCAAGTGATGTACATCAAGTTCCCGTAGAAAAATTACATGAGATTTTTGGTGCAGATTCTGCACTTTATATCACTATTGAAGAATACGGCACCAACTACGTTGTCATTTCTAGCGAAACGGCAGTAACTGTTTCAGCTTCACTCGTCGATTTACGTACAGGTGATCAACTATGGCAAGGCAAAGCAAGAGCGTCTTCTGCTGAGCAACAAAATAATGGCGGTGGCGGCCTTATTGGTATGCTTGTTGTAGCTGCCATTAATCAAATTGCAGAAACAGTAACTGATAAAGGGTTTGAAATTGCAGCGATGACTTCAACACGCTTACTTTCGTCCGACACGTATAATGGTTTATTGTATGGTCCACGCTCGCCTAAATACGGTCAGCCAGCACCAAGTGAGAAAAAACAGTAATACTTGTAAAACTTAAATAGCAGAATAATGCAATTTTGTAGGTCAAATCATTAAGTGATTTGGCCTTTTTTATAAAAATAACAACTATAATTCAGAAAATTTATTTGTAGCTATAAAGGCACTATAACGAGAATGAATTTTTATATCTAACTGTTCTAAATAAAACTTTAACGACGTTATGGAGTAATTTAATTCCTTAAATTGTTCAAAAGCTTACGCAGATTGCTATTAAGTAGCTTTAATAAAAGCATGCTCCTTACCAAAGCAAAACTATATGCAAAAAGTATTGGTTAATTAAAACGAAGTACCTCAGCGGGCTTGTAGTAACCCCGCTGAAGTAATTAAAATTCAGTACCCACTTTATTTTAAAGGTATGTACTGCGTAAAGCTAAAAGCAATTTACTTAGTAATATATAAGGTTTAGCAAGTATTTATAAGGCTATAAATTACGCTTTAGAGACATTGCTAGCACCTGCGCTTTCAAGCACTTCTTCAATACTGTTTTTGTTGTCGCTGTTGTATTTGACACCAATTAGTATAGAGCCTTTTTCAATTGCATCCTCATAGAATTTGATTTCATGTTCAGGGATAAGAGCACCAATTGCGGCACCGAATGTACCACCGATAGCAGCCCCTGCGCCACCGGCTGCAAATGCGGCAACTAATGGTCCTGCTACTAACAATCCTGCACCGCCTGTAGCTACAGAGCCAACAGCAGTGAAACCGCCAATTATTGCAGCCAAAACACCGCCAGATGCAGCGCCAATCAAACCACCTTCAGCAGCTTTAGTACCTTCATCTACTGCAAAATCGTCCTTAGCATACGAGTTGTTTGCCACGATACTAATATCCGCTTCATTTACCCCTAATGCTTCTAATCTATAAATAGCTAATGTTGCTTGAGATGCATTTTCAAATAACCCAGTAATAACAGTACTCATAATAACTCCTTTATTAATTTAATTGATTACATAGGAATATAAGCAAATTACAAACCAAAAATAAAAGCACTATAAAACAAAGACTTAAAACAAAATTATAGAGCTGTAAAATTTTTATAAGTAAATATTGCTACAGCTTTGTAAAAAATTCACTTAACTCTCAACTTATGAAATTACCAAACAATAAACTTACTTAACCTGAACTCTGGTTAAGAGATTTATTAACGTATTGAATCGTGGTGATATTTAAATTTATTTTCTCTAGCCAGAGATTTTCAGTGAAAACAAGGCGAATTTACGCGTCAATAGCGGGCGGATGGCATGAAATTTAGTCGCCGATAGCGCGGTAGAGACC
>NZ_PNDU01000324.1:0-3209 GCF_005886635.1 Pseudoalteromonas sp. S558
AAATCTATCTCAAGCCGCTATTTTCAGCGCTAACTGCGTTGAATTTACTTGCAATAGGCCCGCTATTGACGCGTAAATTCGCCTTGTTTTCACTGAAAATCTCTGGCTAGAGAAAATAAGTTTAAATATCAACATGATTCAATACGTTAGTAAATCTCTTAACCAGAGTTCAGGTTAGCTAAACATTTCTTTTACGTCATCGAGCATATCGTTATATTCATCGCTAGAAAATAACTGCATTGATGAGATAACACCTTTATCAATATACACTTGTAACGCAGCAGATTTATCCGAAACCTGCAGTGTTCCCTCTAATATGGCACCAATTCGAATAAAATCTACATAACTGATTTTTTCTGGTTTATACGCAGGATCGGCCCAGCTCAATGCAACGTCAGAAAACTCATCAGGAAACTCCCATGCACTCATTATAGAAGAACCGACTTTGCCACTGAGTTTTTGAATTGCATGCGCTAAAAAGCTAGGGTTAGCAAAGACTTCTGGATGGCGTTCAGCTTCAGTCAAAATAGGCAAAACACCAATATTATAAACAAGCGCTGCTAACGTAATTGAATCACGATTTAATGAAGTGTGTTTATTGTTTAGTAAATAAAACTCCATTAATGAAATTGAATGACACGCGACTGTTAACGTTTTTTGCCACGCTTTACCCATGTACCCTTTGATCAACTCATTGTTTGAAACGAATAACTGCTCCATAGCCATAGCTGTTACGATATTTTTAATTTGACGCAATCCAATGCGGGTTACAGCTTGATGTAAATTAGATACTTTCACTGAACGGCCCATTATGGCGCTATTTGCAACTTTAATCATACGAGCAGATAAAGCAGGGTCCTGTGAAATAACATCTGACATTTTAGTTAAATTTACTTCAGGGTTATCAGCCGCCTGTCTAACTTTAACGGCCACTTCTGGCAACGTGGGTAAAACAAGCGTATCGTTATTTATTCTATCGACTAAAATCGTTAATAGTGCATTTTCTGTAGACATAGAGCGGTCATCCTTTTGTTCTTTAGTTATAATATAACTGCAAGCCTCGACAATTAATTTTTATAGCAGTGGTAATACAATAAGTATTGTCTAACTTACCGTTAAAGTTAAGGAAATTATAGATATTTATTTTATTCACCTCTTTTCATCTGCACAATTAACCATACAACGCCTAATACTTGCTATTTGCCATTTAGTTTTGCTTTAATGCATCACAATAGGGAAGCGTACATACTTTTTGTTATTTTATTAGCGCTCACACATTATTAAATTTACTTTTTTAACAGGCAATATAATGATCTTAAATAAAATTAGCCAAGCAATTATACTCTCTGGCGTTGTTTTTCTTAGTGCATGTTCAGAGCAAGCCTCCTCATCAACCAACGCCACAGCAAAAACAGAAAAACTAACCAGTGCTGCAGATAAGCAAATGACTCCAGCGCTTATTAATGCAGACAAACAGCGTTTAGATATCTATACCGATTTTAGCCTGCAAAGCGATTTATCACATTTAAGTGATAACCAAAAAGCGATGCTTGTGAAACTTATTGATGCTTCAAAAATAATGGATGAGTTATTTTGGAAACAAGCATTTGGTGAGAGTAAAGATACTTTTTTAGCTAAATTAAACGATGAAAAAATACGCCTATTTGCAGATATTAACTACGGCCCATGGGATCGTTTAAATGGTGATGAAGCGTTTTTATCAGGATATAGAGAAAAGCCACTTGGTGCACAGTTTTACCCTGCCGACATAACTAAAGAAGAGTTAAACAACGCAGACGTTAAAGATAAAACAGGGCTTTACTCAGTTATTAAGCGTGATGAGCAAGGCAAACTTTACAGTGTCCCTTACTCTAAAGAATATGCTGTTGAGCTTGCAAAAGCAGCGGACCTTCTTCGTGAAGCAAGTAAACTTGCTGATGATAAAGAATTTGCTAGTTACCTAAATCTACGTGCCGACGCCTTGCAAAAAGATGACTTCCAAAATTCTGATTTTGCTTGGATGGACATGAAGAATAACCCAATTGATGTGGTTATTGGCCCTATAGAAACTTATGAAGATCAATTGTTTGGTTACCGCGCTGCTTATGAATCCTATGTGTTAATTAAAGATTTAAAATGGAGTGAACGGTTAGCTAAATTTGCAGCCTTTTTACCTGAGCTGCAAAAAGGTTTACCTGTAGATGCTAAATACAAACAAGAAGTGCCAGGCTCTGATGCCGACCTAAATGCATATGATGTTGTTTATTATGCTGGCCATTCAAACGCGGGCAGTAAAACAATTGCCATTAATCTACCAAACGATGAGCAAGTTCAGCTAGAAAAAGGAACTCGTCGTCTACAACTTAAAAACGCAATGCGTGCTAAATTTGACAAAATTTTAGTACCAATTTCAGAGCAGCTTATTGTTCCTGAGCAACGTAAACATATTACTTTTGATGCATTTTTTGCCAACACTATGTTTCATGAAGTAGCACATGGTTTAGGCATCAAAAATACGATTACCGATAAAGGAACTGTTCGCCAATCACTACAAGAGCATGCAAGCGCGCTTGAAGAAGGCAAAGCCGATATTTTAGGCCTGTACATGATTGAGCAATTACTTAAAAAGGGCGAAATTACAGAAGGAACTATTGAAGATTATTACACGACCTTCATGGCGGGCATATTCCGTTCAGTACGCTTTGGTGCATCAAGCGCACATGGTAAAGCAAATATGATCCGCTTTAACTTTTTTGCCCAAGAAGGCGCTTTTTCTAAAAATGAAGCGGGTTTATACCGCGTAAATATGGAAAAAATGAGCATGGCAATGGCTAAGCTTTCTCGTCTAATTTTAACCTTACAAGGTGATGGCGATTACGAAAAAGTTGATCAGCTAATTGCAACTCATGGCGGCATTAAAGAAGAGCTTGCTAAAGACTTAGAAAAATTAAGCAAAGCAAATATCCCTGTAGATGTTACGTTTAAACAAGGTAAAGAGGTACTAGGTTTAAAATAACCTAGCACGGTGATAATTTAAGAGCGTTACAGTTTATAACTGTAGCGCTTTTTTATTATACCAATTGCATTAAATTAGTGATCTATTATAGCGATAAGAAAATAGCTCAATAACAAGGCTAAAATTATGATACATAGTTGTTCTATATAAATAATTTTTAACGTCGTTAGTGAGTTATTTAATACGCTAGAAT
>NZ_PNDU01000325.1:0-1125 GCF_005886635.1 Pseudoalteromonas sp. S558
TAACTTGAAAAACTCCGCTATTGGTGGTTCAGATCACACCTTTTAGTTAATCAGTTCCGACCTATTGTGTAACTGAACTAGTAACCATAGTTAACAGATGAACGACTCGACATATATTTAAAAAGTATCCTGAAGTTAAAAAGCTTTTGTGAAGTGGTGAGTTTTGGTCGAATGGATTTTTCGCTAAAACTGTAAATAAAAATGGTGACGGATCAGCTTATGATATTCGAGTTGTTAACCGATACCTCGCTCCTTGGAGCGAGGTTATTCATAGTATTTAAAGGGAACTGGCATATTATTTCAGCGTCTCTAAAAAAAGCTGCCAATATATTTGACTACTATTTGGTAACTCTTAGCTTTTTATTTAGTTGGTTCATAGTCTTAAACTGGAGGCCAATTTCTTTTGCATACTCAAAAATTTTTATTAAATTTTTAGTCGGTGTTTGCCAGCGGGAAGTAGGTTCACCCTCAACAATACAATGCCCAATAAGAATTAGATCACGCCCTGTTGCTTTTGCTTTGTCCATAGCTAAAAATATTCGTGTTTCTGGTTCAAAATATGAGCTATCAATACCGACACCCATATAAAAATAACCATCATTTTGCATACCGAGTCTTAGGTCTTTTGTTTTAGGAGTTAAATACCCTCTAACCGATTCGAAATCTTCTCTTAATGCTTCGCTAAGTTCAATACTGTAAGAACCGAAAGGAAAAGCAAAAGAACTGACCTTTAATCCATCTTTTTTCATATTATTTAATGAATCTCTAATTTCTCCTTTTAGCCAAGAATCAAGGCCATGTTCGTCAAACCACTCTAATGCATTGGCATGATATGTTGTGTGATGTGCAATTTCAAATCCTTGGTTTTGAAGAAACAACAGTTGATCAGCCATACCACTATGATATTTGCTAATATAAAACGTAGCAGAAGCATTATATTGCTCGAAAAGGTAAGTACTTTCATACCAACTATTAATACAATGACCATCGTCAAATGTAAGAACAATGCTACCCAAATTATCCGGTACTACTTCAATCTCTTTTACTACTTCAATCTCTTTTATTACTTCAATCTCTTTTATTACTTCAATCTCTTTTATTACTTCAATCTCTTTTATTACTTAA
>NZ_PNDU01000326.1:0-10884 GCF_005886635.1 Pseudoalteromonas sp. S558
CGTGCAGACATTTCCTGCGCTAACTGAGTGTAGTTATCTTTCAATAGTCCAGATATTGACGCGTAAATTCGCCTTGTTTTCACTGAAAATCTCTGGCTAGAGAAAATAAATTTAAATATCACCATGATTCAATATGTTAGTAAATCTCTTAACCAGAGCTCAGGTTAGTTAACTAATCTAAACGAGATAACTATATACCCGCTAAATCACGCTCGGTAATACACTCGTCTGAGGCCATTTCAAACTCGCGGCACACTAATGGGCGGTTTTCGTAAATGGAGCACATAAGCGTATTACGATCGAGTGCTTGGCACCAGCCATCGTCAGCGCGTTTCATTACTTCGCTGCCCCATTTATCGTATTCTATATAGTTAAAAGGCACGCCGGTGTCGGTTACTATGCGCACTTCTAATTGGCAACAACAGGCTTGGCAGTTAGCACACGTAACGGGCTCTGGGGTAGTCGTAATATTTTCAACGGGAATAACAATATGCGGCATAGTGGCTTACTTTTTTGAATAAGCCACTAGGATACAGTAACTAGTTTAACGCGCTAGTAGTTTTGCTTTAATATCGCCGTAACGCATCTGCTCGCACAATGCAAAGCCACTCAGCTGGCGTACTTTATTGCGCGTAAATAACGGTACGCTCATCCCCGCTAAAAAACGGCATTGGGTTTCAACACCCACGTTTTGATGATTTTTATCTGCCATATGCGCTAAAAACTCATCTACTTTTTGATAAATAAGTTGCTCATCAATGTGCGCAGGCTTTATAGAGTATTCAAGCTTAACCGCATGACCTCTACACACACTACAATGCCCACATTGCTCAGGTGCATTTTGATCGTCAAAATAGCGCGCTAAGTTATAGCTTAAGCAACTTTGCAGCTCAAAAAAGCGTATCAGTGCAGCTATACGTTTAATTTCGGCTTGTTCTTTATCGGTAAAGTAGTCATGAAGTTGCTGCGCAAGCTCGGGATTATTTATAACCTCCCCATGCACTTTATATACTTGGGTAATACGTTTGGTCTCAAGCGTTATTAAGTTTTTTTCGGCTAGGTAATCAAGAGCGGCCACTACACGTTTGCGATCAACCTGCGCAGCTTGTGTAAGGGAGTCAAAATTTAACGTGCCCCATATTTTTTTAAAATCGGTGTGGCTAAATATTTGTGTTAAAAATGCTTGGCGTTGCTCGTCAAAGTGACTAAGTAGCTCATTTTTATCGACCAAAAATTTATATTTAAAATCGGCGTAGTACGCATATTGTGGCGTTATTGCTCCTTGCATTTCGAGCTGTACTAACAAGGTTTTAAGGGCCAATTGTCTAATATTGCTTTCGCTTGAAAGGCTGTACTCTTGCATTTCCCATTGCTGGTGGCTTTGGCGAATATCGTTAATTACGTATTCAATACCGCTAAGCTCTGGCGTGTCGCCATATACAAAGTTTTCTACCGTATTGAGCCCGTCTAAATTAGCAAGCGTGTAACAGTTTGACGGATTACCATCGCGCCCTGCTCGGCCAATTTCTTGGCTGTAGTTTTCTATCGATTTAGGCAAATCGTAATGTATAACAAAACGAATATCCGATTTATCAACACCCATACCAAAGGCGATGGTTGCCACTACAACATTAATTTTACCGCCCATAAAATCATCTTGAATTTGCCACCTAAGCGTATCTTCAAGCCCGGCATGATAAGCCACTGCTTGCAGGCCTTGCGCGGTTAATACATTAGCGACTTGCTCGGCGCTTTGCTGCAGTGTTACGTACACAATCCCCGGGCCACTTTGCGCGCGTACAATATTGGCAAGTTCGGTGTTTTTATCGACGGTTTTAACACTCAACACGCTTAAATCTAAATTAGCGCGGTAAAAGCCCGTTTGCACAACGCACTCAGGTGCAATAGCAAAACGCTCGGCCATATCGCGCTTTACTTTTTTAGTTGCCGTTGCCGTAAGCAACAACACTAAAGGAATATTAAGCTCTTCGCGGTAACGCGGTAGCTTTAAGTAGTCGGGTCTAAAGTTATGACCCCATTCAGATATACAATGCGCTTCGTCTACCACCAGCATAGAAAGTGCCACTTGACTTATAAACTCTCTAAAACGCTCGTTTTTAAATCGCTCAACCGAGACCATTAATACTTTAATTTTGCCGTTTCGCACGTCGTTCATTACGGTGCTGCTTTGCATTTGATCTTGGCTCGAATCAAGGCTAGCTGCATAAATGCCTTTACTATTTAAAAAGCTAATTTGATCTTTCATTAAGGCAAGCAGTGGCGACACCACAAGCGTTAAATTAGGTAAGTGCAATGCGGTGAGTTGGTAACACAACGATTTACCCGAGCCGGTCGGAAATATCGCCAGCGACGATTGACCATTTAAAAGCTGCTCTATAGTTTGTTGTTGCCCTGTTCTAAATTGGCTGAAACCAAAATGTTGTTCAAGTGATTGAATTAATGACGCGGTCATAAGTGTCCTTTTCGGTGTTTTTAACAGCGATTTAACTGCACAGCTAGGCGATAAAAACGTGAGTATAACTTATATGCCTTTGATCATCATTTTTTGCTGACATATCCTTTATTTAAGCGCAAAATAACCTTACTAAATACTATGCTAGTACGTTTGCCAAAAATAATTTTTGCGATACCCAAATAACCTTAAAACACTAAAAATAATACAGATTATTTGGGTATATTATTTTTAAGGGCAACGTTATGAGTATTACAATACCTAAAATCGTCGTTATTGGCGGTGGTGCTGGCGGATTAGAGCTTGCAACCCAACTTGGGCATAAACTAGGGAAAAAAAATCACGCAGATATACTGCTAATAGACAAGAATCGTACCCACATATGGAAGCCGTTACTGCACGAAGTAGCGACAGGCTCTATTGACCCCGATTTAGATGGCGTTGTGTATTCAGCCCATGCCGCAAAACATAATTATCGTTTTCAACTAGGAACGTTTTGCAATATAGACCAAAGCAATAAAACAATTACCCTCTCCCCATTAAATGACGAGTTAGGCCACACCATTTTACCTGGCCGCACCGTACGCTACGATCACCTTGTTATTGCCATTGGCAGCGTAAGTAATGACTTTAATACGCCAGGTATAAAAGAGCACTGCTACTTTTTAGATTCAAGCCAACAAGCAGAGCGCTTTCAGCATTCGCTACTTGATAGCTTTACCCGCCTTCATCAAGACGACAACCAACAACAATCGCTTAATATCGCCATTGTAGGTGGCGGCGCTACGGGTGTTGAGCTCTCTGCTGAGCTTTACCATGTGTCGGAGCTATTAAAACTTTATGGCTTAACGAATATGTCCTCTAAACGTTTACATATTCATTTGATAGAAGCCGGCCCACGTATTTTGCCTGCATTACCTGAGCGCATAGCTACCAGCGCCAAACGCGAACTATTAAAACTTGGCGTAAATGTGCGCGAGCAAACTCAAGTAAAAGAAGGCACCGAACAAGGGTTTATCACCAAAGATGATGAACACATTGATGCCGATATTATGGTATGGGCGGCAGGTGTAAAAGCGCCTGATTTTATTAAAGACTTAGGTATTTTTGAGCTGACTCGTAGCAATCAAATTCAAGTAAACGAGTTTTTACAAAGCACCGTTGATAAGAGCATTTTTGTATTAGGCGATTGCTGCGCATTTACCCAAGCCGATGGCAAGCAAGTGCCACCACGCGCACAATCGGCGCATCAAATGGCGCAGTGCGTTGAAAAAAACCTAATCGCCACATTAAAGCAGCAACCACTACGCGGCTTTAAATACAGCGATCATGGCTCGCTGGTTAACTTATCGAGCTACAGCACTGTGGGTAACTTAATGGGGAACCTCACCAGTAATACCTTTTTTATTGAAGGTAAAATTGCCCGCTTTATGTATATATCGCTTTATAGAATGCATCAACGCGCCATACACGGCAGCGCAAAAACCTTTGCATTATGGATAAGCGAAAAAGTACTACGTGTTGTGCGCCCAAAAATGAAATTGCATTAAAAGCGATTTAAATTAAAGACGGTGAGCGCTATCACTGTCTTTAATTTTTAACACGGTTTGTGTAGAGTATTTAAAACAAATAAAGGATTGGGGCTATGGCGGGAAAAACGCTAATTTTTAACTTTGACGGCACAGGTAATGAGCCTCGTGACGCAGAGCAATTTAGCTCAGAACACTTTAAAGAAGACGCCAGTATCTCTAATATCCTAAAATTGCACTTACTACTTGGCGGTAAGTTAGAAAACGCCACTACCACTGCATTTTCAAACCAACTTAGTTTTTACTACCAAGGTATTGGTACCAAAGGTAGCCACTTAAAGCGGGTACTAAATCAAACATTTGCGCCACGAAGTGACGATGTAGCTAGCATTTTAAATCAAGCTTTTAGTGATTTTAAAACTCATTACCAACGTGGCGACACACTACTTTTAACTGGTTTTAGCCGAGGTGCTGCGCTTGCTAGGCGATTTGCTAAATGCCTTGAACGCTTAATAAACGAAAACGTTTATTTATGTGTATTTGATACCGTGGCCTCTATTGGCTTATCAAAAATAAATAAAGCGGCTTATGGCGCAGAGCATGTTATTTTTGAAAACCACACCATAGCAACAAACGTTACTCAAGCTCTGCACTGCGTAGCCCTTGATGAAAAAAGACGTGCGTTTGAACCCACACTTATGAATCATCAAAGTAATATTACTGAGCTGTGGTTTGCTGGCGCGCATTCTGATATTGGCGGCGGTTATTATCGCGATGGTTTAGCTGATATTTGCCTACGCTACGCCTTAGAATGGTTAATAGAGCAGCCGCTTAGTATATCTTTGCTAACCAGTCATAGTATAGATTATGAAACATTACTACCTGATAGTAACTTAGTGGCGCAAGATGATGTTACCGTGATACCCGATCCACTTGCATTGAGTCATCAACAAAATTACTTTTGGTTTAACCCGCTGTTAAAATTAATAGACAGGGAATGCGCCGTATTACTAGATAACGAAACCAGCAGCCTTAAACCGCTCGTGCACCACAGCGTAGCTGAGCGTATTAATAAACTGACAAGCTATCGACCAGAGTCATTAAAAAAGCGGCAATATAAAATTAGTTACAGCGACAACAGCACGTTGAGTTTTATAGGGCTAAGCGCTCATATTGAGCTGGCTAATCAAAACATGAGTATGCTGAGCATTAACCAAAGCCAAGATGTAACCGTATTTGCCAGTGAGCACTACAATGCGACAGGCTTAATGCTTGAACTAGGTGCTACGTATCGCTTTGCACCCTACCCAAATCAATATTGGTTTGACGATGGTATAAAGTGCACACCATTAGGCTGGAGCCGCGATAATGTGCAACTTGGTGTAAAAGAAATCCCCATGGCAGTGCTTGAACCGTTTAGACGATTGCCTCACGCACAATGGTTTTCGTTAATAGGCGCTATAAATAAAAGCGACGATCATCTATTCGAAATAGCAGATGGCGCAGATATTAAAATCACTAAATCGGGTGAGTTTTGTCCATTTGCAAACGACTTAAGCCGCTTTTATGGTGCGAATGCAGGTAAGGTAAAAATGAAAGTAACAAGATTGAGTTAACACTGTTACTTTCATTTTAATCAGACAAATAAGTGGCAGCTATTTAATTAAGGCTCTATATACTTTTTATCATAACTTAGTAACCCAAAGCCAATTGGAATGCAGGAAAAGCAAAAAGCGCTGAATATTTCAAGATTTATAGAAAAAACTCCACACACACCAATCACAATCAAAGTTAGACCAGCGAGTTTAAACCATTTTTTAGGCAGTACCCATGTTGCTACCACTCCTAAAAAAAGAGCAAAAGCGATCGCCCACCTAGTAAATTCATCCATAAATATTCTCTCTATTTACATGAGCTTCTAATGAAATTAAAATACTATAAATACTTAGCTAACCTGAACTCTGAATAATAAATCTATCTCGAGTAGCTATTTTCAGCGCTAACTGCCTTGAAAATAAATTTAAATATCACCATGATTCAATACTTTAGTAAATCTCTTAACCAGAGCTCAGGTTAGCTATAGATCATTGAGTCTTACTTTCGCGTCCCTACCTCATATACAGCAGCTACACATTATCGAGTATAGCTTATAGGCCCTTGCTATTAAATGCGTTACACAACTATCGCTTTTTTCATTTTATGGCCTTTAACGGCATAAAATAAAATAAATAAATAGCACGGGAGCATAACGGAGTACCCCATTTGTAACGAGCTTAAACCGCTTAATAATCCCCAAAACATAGGCCCAAACGCACCGCCCGCAATACCCATTACAAGCAACGCTGAGCCTGTACTGGTGAGTTTACCCATTCCTGATAGAGCAAGCGGAAACACAGCAGGCCATACAATCGCATTCGCTAAGCCTAAAAAAGCAATCATCAATAACACATCCGGTAATTGTACCCCACCTAATGGAACTAATACGGTATTAGCAATAATGCTTGATTGCGTGTCAACAAATAAAATAGCCAGCGTTAATATCACCCCTAACGTGGCTGAAATACTGAGTGCTTTTTGCTGCGAAATAAAGCGTGGGATCAAAGTGCTCCCTAAAATATAACCCACAACCATACACACCATCGTATACGAGGTCATTACGCTATAGCCTTCAATCCCTAACGATAGCGCAAAAGTGCCAATTGTATCGCCCGCAATAACCTCAACAGCAACATAAACAAAAATAGCAATAACGCCTAATGCTAAATTAGGGTGCGATAACGTTTCTTTCACTTCGCTCAAAGAACTTGATGAGTTTTCTTCTTTAGCAAGCTCTGGTAAAGGCGATTTTTTTACAGCGAGGGCAAGCACCCCAATAAACAGTGCCATGCCTAAATAAGGTAAAATAAGGCTGTTTGCCATCGAATCAATTTGGGTTTGCGATAACGCTTGCCCAACTGTGCCTGTAAAATTATTTAAAATAAGTGCGGTAAAAACCATAGGTGCAATAACACCTGCCCCTTTATTTAAAATCCCCATAATACTAATTCGAGCAGCTGCCGACTCTTCAGGGCCTAAACGTACAACATAAGGGTTAATTGCTGTTTGCAATAGCGTTTGGCCCGTTCCCATAACAAGTTGAGCTAATAAAAACAGTGGAAATATTTGTGATTTAGCCGCTGGAATAAACAACAATCCTGCAACCATCATAACCGTCATGCCTAACGCCATCCCATTCTTATAGCCGACCTTTTTAATCAACATTGCTGATGGAATAGCGGTAAAAGTAACAGCTATGTAAAACGAGAATAAAATAAGCGAGCCTTGAAACGGAGTAAGCTTGAGTATTTGGCTTAAGTACGGCATTAATGAGCCATTTAACCATGTCGCAAACCCCAGTATAAAAAACAAGACCGCAATAATAGCCATGGGAACCACGCTACTTTGCTTAGATGTGTGTATAACATTTGTTGTCATGTTATTTTCCTTTAATTATATTTATTATATTTTTAAAAAAGCTGAGCACCGCCAATCCAAGTGCTAATTACCTGTTGTTGATTATTTAATTCTACAAAATTTGCAGGACTACCTATTACTAATTGCCCCCATCCAGCAGGTAAACCAATGTACTTTGCAGGATACAAGCTAGCCATTTTGAGCGCTTCGGGTAACGAAACTTGCACATGTTGAACACAATTTCTAACCGCGCTTGCCATATCTAAAACCGAGCCTGCGAGCTCTCCGGTGGTTGACGTTAATTTACCGTCTTGCAAATGTACTGTTCGGTCAAAAAAGGCGAATTCATGTTGATTTGTGCCCACTGGCGGCATTGCATCCGTTACTAAAAACACTCTACCTTGTGGCTTCGCTTTTAATGCCAGCCGACAAGATGCAAAGTCAACATGATGGCCGTCTACAATTAATCCGCAATAAGTTTCATCATTAAGTAATGCGCAACCGACTACACCGGGTTCTCTGCCTTGCAAGGGCGACATTGCATTGTATAAATGCGTAAACCCTGTGGCACCGGCCTCAACAGCCTGTTGAGCTTGATTATACGTTGCGTTGGTATGGCCTAAACAAACCTGAATACCCAGTCCGCGCATTTTATTAATATCGCTGGGTAATACATTTTCAGGGGCGACAGTAACAATAACTTTGCCTAAATCTTGACGCGATAATATTTGCCATTCTTGATCAGAAATTGGGCGAATAAACTCAGCACTATGCGCACCTTTTTTTACAACTGATAAATGTGGACCTTCAAAATGAATACCTATGATGCCAGGCACTTCTTTTGCTATTGCGTGTGCTATTACATCAGCGGCTTGTTGCATTACCTCCACAGTGTCGGTAATTAATGTTGGTAGCATTGCTGTCGTTCCGTATTGCGCATGCGCTAACAGCATTTTTTTAATACCTGACAGTGTGCTTGTACGATTGAACAATACACCACCACCGCCATTGACTTGTAAATCAATAAAGCCCGGCGCAACAAGGCCCTTTAACTTTTTATCGTACTTTTGCACATTGTCATCAATATCAACAATGATTGCATTTTCGATGGTGAACACTTTGTTGCTCTGCATTTGTTGCCCATCAAAAAATTGTGCTATATGAACGCGTTCGGCTGACATTTATAACGTCCTTGTTACTTTTTTAAGCCCCTTAGGCTCATCAGGATTAAAGCCTCTACTTAGTGCGACCTTGGCTACGTCTAAATAAAAACGCTGTAAAATTAAAAATGGCGCTAAACGAGGGTGGATAACAATGTTATTTTGATTCAAATTAATGATCTCAGCCCCTCGTTGCGTAACTTCGTCTATTTGTTGCTGATGTGAGGTTGCCGTTTCGTCATCAACAGCACAGTTTAAAATAACCAATCCTTGTTCGACGAGTGTCACCGGACCATGCAAAAATTCGGCACTACTGAATGCTTCTGCATGAATTGCACATACTTCTTTTAATTTTAAAGCCATTTCTTTGGAGATAGAAAATCCTAACCCACGCGCAAGTACCACCATATTACTTACTTTGGCAAATGCAGGCGGAGTCAGTTGCGCGGGCGAATCAATCATTGTGTTAAGCGCTTGTGGCAGCTCATTTAATGCATTAATTAAGGACTGGTTTTGCGTCCAATTAGCGACAATATGAACTAAAGCAGAGAGCGTTGCTAAGTAACTTTTAGTCGCCGCGACAGAAATTTCGTCGCCGGCTTTAAGCGGCACAAAATCATCAACAATATCTTGTAATGGAGACTCTTCATCGTTAACAAGAGCAATACAATAAGCACCTGATTTTTTAGCCATTTTTGCTTGGGCAATAATATCGGGGCTGCGTCCTGATTGTGAAATAACAATCACTAGGGCATCTTGCAACTTTATTGATTTACCATAAATGCTGGCCACCGATGGCGCAGCTGAACTCACTGGAATACCCGCTTCAATTTCAATTAAATATTTACCAAACACACCGGCATGATCAGATGAACCTCGACCAATAATCATGACCATTTTTGGGGCTATATCGCGAAGCTTTTGGCCTATTTTTTCGACTAAAGGTTGGTTTGCAATTAACTGATTTTTAATTACATTGGGAGTTTGCGCCGCTTCTTTTTCCATCAACGTTTGAAACATTATCATTCCTGCCTAGTGTTGTTAATTTGCTGCTTTGCATAAAGTACCGCGCCCATTTCTGGTGCTGACAAAGGCGCTGCTAATTTACTTTTTATATCGCTATCTAACCAAGTGGTTATCGATTCAGATAAGCCGCCAATAAATGAAATTCTTGGTGGGTTTTGCTTTAATAATTCGCGTGCTATATCGCTGATATAATTTGCACCGTCTTTAATAATATCGATTGCTGCGGCATCATTTTGCTGTGCAGATTTAAAAACACATGCTGCTAATTGTGCAAAATAAGCTGCTGGTTTGTTCGCTATTAATTCAACCAACTGCACTGCATTACTTACCTTTAAATGAGCCAACACTTGCGTGGTTAAAAGACTACTGGGCACTAACTTATCAAGTTCCATAAGCGCATGCTGGCAAGCAACAAAGCCTACCCATGCGCCACTCCCTTTATCGCCATGCGGGAAACCATGCCCACCAAGCATAAAAGCATGCCCATTTACGTATGAAAATCCACATGAACCAGTGCCTGCAATTATAACGGCGCCATCTTCGCCTTGATGAGCCCCCATACACGCAATAAGTAAATCGGTAGTTAGGTACATTTTTTTAAACGGAGAATGCCATTGATTCATTTGAGTCAATAAACTGGGTAAATTTACACCCGCTAAACCAATGCCTGCCGTAATTTCTGATAAGGAAATATCAGCTAAACCTGCATCTTGTAGCGCTAAACGCGCGGATTGCTCTATTGATGCTGTTGCTTGTGCAAAACCATGTAAAGGATTTCCAGGCCCTGCTATACCCTCGCCTAGAACGTCATTCGATTCATTAACAATAATTGCCCTACATTTAGTACCGCCGCCATCGATCCCCATAAAGAGTTTATTTTTATTAATATTGTCTGTGATCATGTTTGCCTCTTACCTTATTCGACCATGCTGCGTAAATACTCTAAATAACCTGAACTGCGGCTAATAAAACAATTTCTATCGTAATTTAGTAATCTTATACTAGCACAAATGACAGCGTTGTCATTAAATTATTTACATATAAATAACTTTTTATATGACTTCCATTAAAGTATTTTCACCCGAGGGCGTGTTGACCTTTGTGGATTGAAATTTGTTCAATCTAGGGGCGATTTAATCGCGGCGCGAGGTTTGTAACCTAGTGGGCTAAGTAAAAACCGAGCAACAAAGAGTTAATCGTCCCTAGAAAGAACCCAAAGGGCAGCGCATGTTTGGCATTTATT
>NZ_PNDU01000327.1:0-520 GCF_005886635.1 Pseudoalteromonas sp. S558
CGCGCTGTCTAGTTTTAGTTTAGGAACGCAATACTTCGAAAATTTGGTTATAAAATAAAACTAAAAACTTTTTCAGAAGCACTCAAGCAATTAAATCAGGCATTGATCAGACCCCTAGGCAACTTTTTGGATTTTATATAAATGCAACGCATGTCCACCAATGAGCCTTATTATTTTTTCCCTGAACTCATCAAAACCATCCAAGCTAATTTTGTCGCCTTGCTGGAGTAGATTAATTCCCTCAAAACACTGAAAGACCCAACGTAATGTTGGGCTAGATATTTCTTTATTGATTTGATTCGCTATCGTGGCTTTTTCTTTTTTCATATTCGCTCTCATTCGTCTTTGCGCGATTGAATAAACTAACAATGAAAGTGTCATCACCATCAACAGAGCATCTATTCTACTTGGCTTTTTGATAAATAATGATGATACAAAAAATAAGGGATCTTTTAAAAACCTAAACCCTTTTTCTACTTCAGATTGTGCTTTGTAGTGCTTAAGTAAATCTTAAGGTGCT
>NZ_PNDU01000328.1:0-6420 GCF_005886635.1 Pseudoalteromonas sp. S558
AAAAAAAATCTATCTCGAGCAGCTATTTTCAGCGCTAACTGCGTTGAATTTACTTGCAATAGGCCAGCTATTGACGCGTAAATCCGCCTTATTTTTACTGGAAATCTCTGGCTAGAGAAAATAAATTTAAATATCAGCATGATTCAATACGTTAGTAAACCTCTTAACCAGAGCTCAGGTTAAATAAAGGTTGCTATCTCATCGATAGATTTTTTATCGAGCGCGTGAGCAGGTATGGTTGCATCCTCACTTGGGTAACCTGCAATAAGCAGCATATACGGGCGTTCGTTATCTTTATCTCGGCCACAAATATCGGTTAAAAAGCTCATTGGCTTTGGCGTATGAGTTAATGTAGCAAGGCCAGCTCTGTGCAGTGCTTGAATTAAAAAGCCGGTAGCAAGGCCAACTGATTCATGCACGTAGTAATTAGTATTTTTATCATCACTGCTTACGCCGCCCTTTTTTTGACTAAATACCGCAATAAGCCAAGGCGCATATTCTAAATAAGGTTTATTGGCATCGGTTCCCAGTGGCTTTAATGCCTCTAACCATTCTTCACCTGCTCGTCCTTCATAAAAAGAGCGCTCTAGTTTTTCGGCCGCTGCTCTTATTTGTTTTTTTATATCAGTGCTGTTTATAGCTACAAAATGCCATGGTTGATGATTTGCACCACTTGGTGCCGTGCCCGCAGCTTTAATGCAGGTTTCAATAATATCTTTAGGGACAGGGCGATCGCTAAAACTACGAATACTATGGCGGCGTTGGCTGGTTTGTAAAAACTCGTTAGCACGTTTTAGCATTTCATTGTGAGGGTATTCTATAAAGTCGTTTAGTGGTTGGCTTTGATGTTTTTGCATGGCTTTTCGCTTCTTATAAATAGTGTGTAGTTTTTATACCGAGTGAATATAGCTCATGCAAGCCTTATTGGTGTTTATTTTTTGTTACAAACTTCACTGATAAGTAACTAATGTTCCTATTTTTCTTGTGATATAACACACTAGAAAAAATAATTATTAAAATCAAAGGAAGTAAAATGCTATCAATAAAAGGGTTATCAAAAACCTACGATAACGGCGTTCATGCATTACAAGGTGTCAATTTAAATATCCCTAAAGGGATGTTTGGTTTACTGGGCCCTAATGGTGCGGGTAAATCTTCATTAATGCGAACGATCGCTACACTGCAATCAGCCGATAGTGGCAGCGTTGTATTTGATGGTATAGATGTGCTAACACAACCTAAAAGCTTACGTGAGCGTTTAGGTTATTTACCACAAGACTTTGGTGTTTATCAGCGTGTTAGTGCTTATGATTTACTTGATCATATGGCGATTTTAAAAGGTTTAAGTAATAAGGCTGAGCGTAAAGAGGCTGTTGAAGGGTTGTTAGCGCAAACTAATTTATATGATCATCGAAAAAATGCGGTGAGTGGTTTCTCGGGCGGTATGCGCCAACGTTTTGGTATTGCACAGGCTTTATTAGGTGACCCTGATTTACTCATTGTAGATGAGCCAACAGCAGGTCTAGATCCTGAAGAGCGCAATCGCTTTCATAACTTATTGGTCGGTTTAGGCGAAAGTAAAGTGGTGATTTTATCAACGCATATAGTTGAAGATGTGTCTGAGCTTTGCCCAAATATGGCCGTGTTAGCAAGTGGCCAAATTTTACTTGAAGGCAACCCAATTGAGTTGACTAACACGCTGCAGGGAAAAATATGGCACAAAGCGATGAGCCAAGCAGAAGCTGCAGAGCTGGAGCAATCATTACCGGTAATAGCGAAGCGTTTGTTTGCAGGCAAAACATTACTCAGTGTGTTTGCTGACGATGCGCCAGAAGGGTTTGAGTCTAAGCCTGCTGATTTAGAAGACGTCTATTTTTCAACATTGCACCAACACCGCAATAAAGCAGCATAAGGATACTGATTATGTTGTTTAAAATGATGCAATTTGAGCTGCGCTATTTTATGCGTCAGCCCTCTTTCTATATCACGTCACTTATTTTGTTTTTTCTTACTTTTATGGCATCGGTTTCTGACTCGGTGCAAATAGGGGGAAGCAGCAATGTAAATATAAATTCTCCTTACGCAATTTTGCAAGTTATTGCGATTATGTCGGTGTTTGCTATTTTTTTAGTGGTCAACTTTGTTGGAAGCTCAGCTATTCGTGATGACGTGAGTAAGCTCAACGAATTGGTACTGAGTAAGCCACTAAACATCGCTCAGTATAGAGCTGGTCGATTCATTGGGGCCTATTTAGTTACGCTACTAGTGTTTTCAAGCACTATGTTGGGTGTGTGGGTTGGTAGTGGTTTTGGTAGCTTAATGGGTTGGTTAGACAGTGAAATGATAGGCGAAAACCAACTAAGTTATTATTTAGTGCCTTTCTTTTATATTGCAGCACCTTCTTTGTTTGTTGTCTCATCACTCATTAATGCTGTGGCAATACGCTTTCGTAGCATGGTAACGCTCTATCTAGTTGCTGTTGCCCTACTTATTAGCTATCTGGTTGGATCTAATATTTTCTCTGATATCCAATATCGTGAAATCTCAGCTTACCTAGATATGTTTGGTATGTCGGCAATGAGAATGCAGATGGAATACTGGACAATAGCAGAGCGTAATGTAATGGAAATTACGTTAACTGATCAGTTATTACATAATAGGTTAATTTGGGTCGGTGTTGCCTTACTAGCATTGGCAATTGCAGCACTCAATACATCTCATCACTTGGCTCAAAAGCAAAAAGTGAAAGGCAAGGCGAGTAAAAGTAATAATACTAATTTTGCAGCTGCACTTAAGTTTAATATAACGGCAAAAGCGACAGGAAGTAATGCGTGGTCGCAATTTTTAACGCGTACTGTTTTTGAAGTCAAACAAGTTATAAAAAGCTATTCGTTTGGTATTTTACTTATTTTATCTTTAGCGACATTAATTCCAGCGTTGGTAGGCTCAATGGGTCCATACGGAACGGATGTTTGGCCAGTCACATTTAGAATGGTTGAGCTTATTCAAGGTAGCTTTGGCATATTGATGATGATAGTACTTGTTTACTATTGTGGTGAACTTGTATGGCATGATCGTGAATCCAGAATGGCCGACATTATCGATGCGTACCCTGTTGCGAATTGGGTGTTCTGGGGCTCTAAATATGTAGCGCTGAGTGCTGTTTTATTATTGTTATGCGCATTTGGCTCCGTGGTGACATTGTTTTATCAAATGATGATGGGCATGGCGAACTTTGATATTGCACAATATGTAATTAGACTCGGTTATTTATTTGTACTCGGGCTTATCTTTCAAGGTGGTTTTGCCTTTTTACTACAAGTAATTAGCCCAAATAAATACGTAGGTATGGGATTATATGTGCTGTACTTTATCGCTACTTTGGTGATGAGTAACTATGGTTTTGAGCATAATATGTTTGTAATAGGTGGCACGCCAGAGGCGCCTTATTCAGATATTAATGGTTATGGCCACTTTTTAACTGCGGTGCATTGGTATAATTTATACTGGTTAGGTTTTAGCATGATTATTGCTGCACTTAGCTATGCGCTTTGGCCTCGTGGTGCTGGGCAAAATTTTAAAGCACGCGTTCAGTTGTTAGGCTATCAGCTAGGCAATTCAGGTAAAGCGGTTATTGTATGTGGTACCCTTATTTTTGGTGGTGTAGGAAGTTTTATTTACTACAACACAACGGTTCTCAATCAATTTATAACCAGTGAACAGTATGAAGACTTGCAAGAGCAATATGAGCGTGAGTTTGGTCAGTTTGTAGATGCGGCTTTACCTATTCCAACAGATGTTGTTGTTACTGCTGATATCTACCCTCAAGAACGTCGTATTACAGCTACCGTGGTAATGCAGATAGAGAATAAATCGCAACAACCGATTACGCGAATATTAGTAAATAAGCCTGATCATACTCATAAATGGAGTGTTGAGGTGGATGGCGCGCAATTTGGGGAGTTAAACGAGCAGTATCGTCATGCTTGGTTAGAGTTTACTAAACCCATGCAACCAAACGAAAGCCGTGAAATTACAATGAGCGTAGAGCGTTATACCGAAGGGTTTGAAGATAGAGGAAGCGATGAGCGACTTGTGTATAACGGTACTTTTATTGACAACACGGCACTGTTCCCTAGTTTTGGTTATTCCTTTGGTAAGCAAATACAAGATAAAAATGAGCGTCGTCAAAGAGGTTTACCAGAGTTAAAACGCGGTAATAAAATTGAAGAAACGCAATATCATAACCAACCTTTGTTTGCGGATAATTATGTCAGTTTTGCTGCCACTATTACCACCGATGAGTCGCAAATTGCGATGGTTCCAGGTTACTTGCAATCACAAAGTACTATAGATGGCCGTACTACTTTTGTATACGAAATGGATGCACCTATGTTGCATTTTTACACTTTGCTCTCAATGGAGCTTGAGGTGAAAAAAGAGCTGCACAATGGTGTAAATATTGAGGTTTACCATCACAAAGATCATGCTTGGAATGTAGATGCAATGATTCAATCGACTAAAGATTCTTTAGATTACTTCTCTAAAGAGTTTGGTCCTTATCAGCATAAGCAAATGCGTATTATTGAGTTCCCTCGTTATCGTAGCTTTGCGCAGAGTTTTGCTAATACAGTACCGTTCTCTGAAAATATGGGCTTCATTACTGATACGCGTGACTCTGATAACATTAACTTTCCTTACTATGTTACCTCGCATGAGTTAGCACACCAATGGTGGGCGCACCAAGTGATTGGCGCAAACGTCGAAGGCTCTAATATTTTGTCTGAAATGTTATCGCAATATTCAGCAATTATGGTGATGAAAGAAAAGTATGGTGAAAATAACCTGCGTAAGTTTTTAAAGTATGAACTTGATCGCTACTTGTTTGGGCGCACAACTGAGTCTTATGATGAGCGTACTCTTGCACGTACAGTAGGGCAGCAATACATCCACTATAACAAAGGGTCTGTAGTTATGATGGCCATCCATGATTTACTGGGTGAACAACGTTTAAATACAGTTTTACGAGCGTTTTTACAAGATTACCAATATGCGCAAGAACGTTATCCAATCACGTTAGACTTTATTGCTTATTTAAAACGAGAGGCGAGTGAGCAAGAGCAAATATTTATTGAAGATCAGTTTAATGCTATTACATTATATGAGCTAAAACTCAGTGATATTAATGTGCAAGAGGCTGAATCTGTTGATGGCGAACATATTATTACGCTAACAATTTCTGCAGCAAAAAAACATGCAGATGGTGAAGGAAATGAAGAAGATGTACCGCTAGCGCAAATGATAGATATTGCTTTATTTAGTGCAGATCCGAATGAGATACATAGTGAAAATACGGTGATCTACATGCAAAAACACGAGATAGAAACAGGTGAAAATACTATTACATTAAAGGTAACAGAGTTACCTAAATTTGCTGGTGTTGACCCTTTTATTAAGTTAATAGACAAAAAAAGTGGCGATAATATTAAAGCACTTTAGTTTTTAAGTGCAGTATAAAAAATGCCAGTCGTTTTACTGACTGGCATTTTTATAGCTATTAAAGAGGTTATTGATAGCTAACAGTAAACTCATTTAGTAAGCAGCCCTCATCCTAAACTTTGTAGAAAATTGTATAAATTTTTGTATAAACCGCTACATTTTCCCCACACCTTCTTACGAACTTAACTCTAGTTATTTTGTACACTGTTGTCATTAAGAGTAAACAACAAGGTATAAGCATGAAGCAGCTAATGATAAGCGTTTTAGTACTAAGTCTAACTGCTTGCTCGGCGGTGACGATCCAGCCACAGCAAGCAGCCAAAATAACAAGCAAAGCGAGTTATGAAGATAGCCGACCGTTCTTTTTATGGGGGTTGGTTGGAGAAGAACGCGTTGATGTGAAAAAAGTATGTGTAGACAAATCAGTGACACAAATGCAGTCGCAACAGACTTTTAGTGACGGAGCACTTAGTTTAATTACACTCGGTATATATGCACCTCACACTATTAAAGTATGGTGCCAAGATGAAATAGTGGGAGAGGCATTATGAGTATTAAGTTACTTATAACAAGTTGTACGTTAATTATATTAACGGGATGTACGAACATTTACTTTGATAATGGTGTACAAGATAACGTGAGCAATAAAACTCAAGAGAGTTCACAATGGCATCATAACTTTGCTCTTGCATTATATGAAGGATCTAAGCCGTTAGATTTAAGTACTCATTGCCCACAAGGTGAATGGCAAAGCGTTCATACATATAAATCCTTTACCAATGGTTTAGCTGAATTAGCTGTTAATCAAGTGGGTCCTGCTTGGTATCCTAAAACAGTTGAAGTGAGCTGTACTAAAGTGCCATTTAAATAACCTGAACTCTGGTTAAGATATTTACTAATATATTGAATCATAATGATATT
>NZ_PNDU01000329.1:0-1228 GCF_005886635.1 Pseudoalteromonas sp. S558
ATCGATATTACAATAATGTTATGACGCATCATTATAATGCCGGTTTAGCGCCAAATGAATCTGAGGTCAGATACAAAGATTCTAAAACTGTGGCCAAATTTTATTGACCACTACACATATACTTCATGATGTAGATGAGTGGTCATTGTCTCCAGTAAGTGAGGAACAAAAAGGTTGTATTAAATCGAATTTAAAAATTATTCAGCAAAGAGATAAAGTTCAGAATGAAGAGGCTAGGAAAAGCGGCTTTAGTAAGAAGCAGCAAAGAGAATTAATTAAGCAGTGGGAAGTTAATAATGGCTTATCATGGCCAAATGGGGCAACACCACATCATGTTATTCCATTGAAAAATGGTGGCACCAATGAGTGGTGGAATTTGATTCCAGTAAAGCACCCTCATACAGGGACTATTCATGGTACTGGCTCAGCACTTAGATCTGAATTGCCTTACAGTATTAAACTGGGAACAATAACGGAGTTGAAATGAACGACTTTCAAGCATCTTGTAAAAAATTGAATCATTTTCTTAAACAAACAGAAAAAGTAAAATTCGAGTCAGGAGAAGAGTATGGTTTTATATTGAAAAAAAGACATACTGAAATAGAGATTGATAATTTTGAAAAAAAGCATCAGATATGTTTACCTGAAGAGTATAAGTACTTCCTAATTAATGTAGGGACATCAAAACTTTATATTGATGAATATGGGTTAGGGGTAGAACTATACAATTTAGAAGATTTAAAAGTTTTTTCTGAAAGTGTTTTTGTGAATATGAAAAGTTTATTTCCTAGTTTATTAATTATTGGTTCAATACTTGGTAGGGGGGATCTTATTGGCTTTGATTTGGAAGGTAATCGAGGTAGTAGTAACTTTTCAGTGTTTTCACATGAAGACAATCCTGAATATTGGTTAGAAACTAACTCTGATTGGTCTAAGTTCAGTCTTTGGTTGCGAAAACTCGTTGAATCTGAAGGAGAAGATGACTTAATTTAATACTAAAAATCGTAAAGAAATAACAATTACACCCACTTAAATAGTGGGTGTTGATTTGCTGGTAACACTTTGTAATAAAAAATATAACACTAAAAATATCGAAATAATATGGTAATCCCCCCATTTTTAATGGAGGCTATCTGTAGAATTCCCGTTGTTTAACTTTTCCAGCTTTTGTATGGGTGTTATGCCACCTATGCCCATATTAGGGCGTTCATTATTATAAGTCCATAAC
>NZ_PNDU01000033.1:0-1312 GCF_005886635.1 Pseudoalteromonas sp. S558
ATCATAAAAATTATCTTTTACTATTGGATTACTTTCATTTCACTCTTTAAATCAGCAATCATCACTCTTAAACCTAAATTACACGCATGAAAATGACTGCATGATGCAGTTTTAACTTTTTACTGAAGCGTTTAAACTTTATGCGAGTAGCTTTTCACAGTTACTAATATTCGATCGCCGTTTTCTGTTTAGATTTTCACAGTAACTTGCTTGTGAGATCGGCCTGCCTACTGCACCGTGAAATACGCGTGTAAATTGTGTGGTGAGTTTCAACCAGTTTTCAGAGGAAATATTGATTCTTTCGAGTAAGGGTAAGTGTGTACTTGCATAATGAATTCGGGTTGTTTATATTGTTTATTTAATACTTCAAAAAGTTTTTCAAAACCAGCATTGTTCTTTAGTATTTCCTCTATATTACAACCGACTAGGGCTAAGTTTAGGACTAGCATCGATTAGTATTATTTCAGGATAACTTTTACCTTTTTTCTTTCCATTTTCAATTAGAACGCGTAATTTTTGGTACGAACTTTTAGGGTTACCAGAGTCAATAACAACGTAAATACCTTTCTCTGTTTTTTCACTAGTCAAATATTGCTTAAGTTGCTTGGTATATCCCTCAAGCGCCTTTGGACTGGTTGATAGTTTTAGCTCGACGCAAACTTTTGAATCGTTACCTTGAGAGAATATAAAATCAACGAATCCAGTTCCAACTTGTGGCTCTGGTAACATACAAACATCAAGTAATTCACTGACTCTACTTAAAGCAGCAGCGAATATGTGTTGACAGTGCTTTTCTGGTTGTTTATTTAAAGTCTTCCAAAGTCCTTTTTCTTCAACCAAATGCTTAAATAAATTAATCTCTGTTAAAAGCCAACTAAACAACTCTTCTTTATCCATTTTTAACGGAAAGTATGAATTTTTGCGATCCATAAGATAACCAAAGTTATCGTCAATTAAATTTAAGTGACTCTGTATAGCAATGAAGTTTTTTGCCTCGACCCTTCTTGCGACTTGCTCTTCAATCTCTAATAAATGTTTAAAAGACAGCCATGAGCTAAAAATTTCATGATCAGTTTCACCATGAAAATCTATGTCACGAATTGTTCTTTCTTCAACGCTTCCATCTTCATTATAATTTGTGAAATGACCTTCGATATAGCTCTCTAAATATGATTCCCTTTTTTGGTTCAAGTTATATCTTAACTTCTTCACTAGGAATTCATAGAAACTAGGTATCTTTTTCTCTTCCAGTCCAGAACCGGAGACCTCAAATGGCACATATGGCATTGAATGTAGTGGTCAATAAAATTTG
>NZ_PNDU01000330.1:0-821 GCF_005886635.1 Pseudoalteromonas sp. S558
AATTCTACAACCTCAACGCCGTTTTAAGCGGCAAGAGGCACGAACAAAAAGCCAACTGTAATTTGTCCGACTTGAAAACCCTTGTTAGGTGTTTATAGCTCCAACCGTGCAATCAGAAGGTCTTGTAGAATTCCAAATCTCTATAAGCTTCTCTTTACCTTTACTATGCCACCATTTAATTAGGGCTTTCTCTCTACGACCAACTTTACCCTCTAGTTGCTCACAATCAATAATAGAGAATGAAGCTTTTATATCGCCACCTTTAACATGAAAGTGTGGTGGTGGATGTTCATTAGAATATATTTCTATTTTTAATCCATTCACTTTAGCAACAAGTTGACGAATGCTATAAAGCTCACCATCTTCCCAAATACTGTAACCACCACTTAATAAGTGCTCTAAGCCTTTGGTTAGTTCTTCTAATGACTCAGCATTAGATAATTTATCAGCTATCAGTTGATACGGATTCATGAAAAGCACCTCACAGCTTTATCAGAGGACACTCCCCTATCTTTACGTGAAAATGTCCTTATTTTATGAGTATGTATTAATAGCAAATATAGTAAGTTATTGCCAATGATAAATATGATTCTAGGGACAGGCTTTTTTAGGATGGGAAGAGAGGAAAGTGTTCTTATAGTACGACTATGAGGTATTACAGGTAATGTTGCTTTTATAGCGTGGGCGCTACGTGTTAAATGCCGACTTTAAC
Organism: Pseudoalteromonas sp. S558; assembly: GCF_005886635.1. NCBI lineage: Bacteria > Pseudomonadati > Pseudomonadota > Gammaproteobacteria > Alteromonadales > Pseudoalteromonadaceae > Pseudoalteromonas > Pseudoalteromonas sp. S558. The sequence continues at coordinate 713 of NZ_PNDU01000330.1, forward strand.
ACGTAGCGCGGTGATGATTTTTTGCATTTCTTTAATGCATTCTTTTAAATCTTCGTTTTGGTTTTGTAAAAAACCGATGTGGGTTCTATTGGTAACAACTAACGTTGGA
>NZ_PNDU01000331.1:0-1807 GCF_005886635.1 Pseudoalteromonas sp. S558
AAACGTCGTACCGCAGTTTATCACCTTGGTTAAGAGGGCTAAAAATGGATAGCTTAAGTCTAAACTTAAAAGACTTTATTTTTATCATTATGCAGATAATTATTATAACTACAGTCGTTGTTACCAACAGAACCCACATAGGGTTTTTACAAAACCAAAACGAAGATTTAAAAGAATGCATTAAAGAAATGCAAAAAATCATCACAGCGCTACGTGTTAAAGTCGGCATTTAACACGTAGCGCCTACGTTATTTAAATCAATGTTACCTGTAATATCTCATAGTCGTACTATGCGGACACTTTCCTCTTTTCCCATCCTAAAACAGCCTGTCCCTAGAACCATATTTATAATTGGCAATAACTTACTATATTTGCTATTAATACATACTCATAAAATAAGGACATTTTCGCGTAAAATTACGTCATGTCAATGGACGAACATGTGAAGCATAAGTAGTTTATGTTCGGAGAATATAACAAGTTAAATCACGCGGATGCAGCATAGCTGCACCGGTATTTGAAGCGTTAACTGGCTACTTGTTTGTGAATCAGATATTTATTAATCATAAAGGAATATAAAAATGGAATTAATTTCAATCGGGGATGTTAATGCCGAAGTGGAGCGCTTGCGAGCTATATGTGGGGGATAAGCATAAACCATATATTCGGCCTGTAGGTTTGGGGTCTAGAATCCCAAATGCTCATAATGAAAAGCCAACTACTTATTCGCCAGATGCAATTCGGAACTCTGATTTTAAGATATCAAGTTGTGGAAAATATGTAGAAGTAAGTAATCAGGGTTTGTCTTATGCTACAAAAATGGGGAAAATAAAAAGTATTATAAGTTTAAAACAAAAATTTTTTAGAGAGATTGATATTTATTCGTTAGAGCCTCATAAAATACCAAACTCTCTTATCATTGTTAATGATCGACCCGGGCATGCATCCTTAAAGGTGAGAGATAGAATGCTGATAGAAGACTTAGTAAAAGCCTTAGAAATTGTAGCTAAAAACTCAAATTATTGTGGGAGATTAAAGGTATGAGCGTTAATTATGAACCACTTAACACTATAATCGTTGATTTTGCAGAGTACTTGAAAAAAGACAAATTAATTCAACCAATTTTAGATAATAAAATTCCGAATGAAACTGTTGCTAAAGAAATTTTAGAATTTATTGAAGAAATGGCGAATCTTTGTGCTGATCTTTTAAAAGAAGAAAAGCAATTGAATGGCAAATCTCTAGATTATCATGCAGTTGAAAAAGCTTATATTTTAATTGAATGTAATGTGTCTGAAGCAGGGTTTGAACATCTTATTGAATAATTATTACTTTAGAGTGTAAATGCGATAAAGTTAATTAGGCCGTAGTAACTACGGCCTAATATTAAGCTCTTTTTTTATCCCCATACTTCAACACAATATCTTTGAGCGCAAACTCATCACTCATTTTAATTAAATCATTGCCTATGGTCTTTAGCGTATCACTAGCCGCAACCAGCTCATGCAAATGATCTATTTTCTGTTGTAATGTTTTTACATGACTTTCGTGATAGCGAACTGAGCTTTAAAGAAAATCTATTTTGTTTAAGTAGCTAGGTTCGTAGCGTTCACCGCGCGGTGTCCACAAATAACCTTCACGGCAAATATAAAAACCATCCCAGTCTTTATGCAAAGACATGCCGCCATTAATTCGTTGTTCAAGCATCCGCACAGCACGTGGGCAGGGTTTGTTTTGTAGTGGTACAGTGATTTTGGCCACCCATTAAGAAAGAAATGTTATGCTAATAAGCATACAAATTTTCGTT
>NZ_PNDU01000332.1:0-1378 GCF_005886635.1 Pseudoalteromonas sp. S558
AGTTGTCATCGTTGCACCAATTTACAAAGCCGTTACCCATTTCCTTGCGATCGCGATATCTTCAAAGGCTTTTTCAGGGTATTCCGGGCGATACTTTAACGTCTTGAATAACGATTCAGAATAAGGGTTATCATTACTCACAGACGGTCGGCTAAATGAAGGAACAATACCTAACTCCTGCAATGTCGCTAATAACGTTGCCCCTTTCATTGGACTGCCATTATCCGAGTGCAATGTGACTTGCGCTGGCTTTACCTGCTCTCGTCTGCAAATATCTACCATTAAATCAGCTGCCAGTGTACTTAGCTGTGTGTCATAAACCTGCCAACCAACTATTTTTCGACTATAAATATCCATCACTAAATATAAGTATAAAAACTGACCTTTAATAGCTGTTGGCAAATAGGTAATATCCCATGTATAAATTTCGTTTACACGTGTTGCCTTGAGTGCTTTTGGCTTTTTTATCTTTTTATTTGGTTTAACTTTTTCTCTGTGTGTTAATAATTTATGTGATTTCATAACGCGATAAAACGAGCTTTCTGAGGCTATCCACACACCTTTATCCAATAGTTTAGGGACTATCTTGCTGGGTGGTAAATGTCCGTATTCTATTGAATTAACAGTCTTAATTATACGCTGTTGCTCTAATTCAGTTAGCCTGTTTGGTGGTCGCTTTATCGTACTTGTTCGCTTATCTGTCATATCATCAGCTTCAATCCAGCGTTGAATTGTTCTTGCCGTTAGACCAAGTAACTCACATGCTTTTTCTTGCCTTGCCCCTGATTTCTGCGCGTCGGTAATGAGCTTTATCAATTCATGACGCTCAGTTGAGCTGGTTAATCGTCCTCGTTGAAACCCCAGAGCGCATCGGCTTTTTTTTTGAGTACAAGTAAGGCGGCTGTTTCTGCTAACGCTTTGTCTTTACGATTAAGCTCTTTTTGAAGCTGCTTAATTTCTTGTTTGAGCTGTTTACTGTCTGATTTTACGGCCTTCGTTAAAGGCCCTTTAGCAAAATCGTGCTTCCATTTTTTGATATGATGTGGGTAAAGCCCCTTAGCACGGCAATATTCGTTAAGAGCAGCTTCATCTAAACTAGCAGATTCAATAATGGCGTTAAGCCTTTCTTCTAAGCTCCAGTCATGAGGGCGTTTTTCTGTTGTCATGTGACTACCATTATTTTTAGTTTCAAGTTCATGGTTTTTAGCAAGCGCGATCCATCGTTGCAAGGTTGAATAACCGATACCTAAATCAAGCGCAACATCTTCTAAGCGAACATCATCACATTGCGATAATGCTTTTTCAACAGCTTGAACTTTAAATTCTTGTGTAAATCGACGTCTCATTTTATCTGCCTCTATTAAAAGTTAGAAGCGAC
>NZ_PNDU01000333.1:0-1630 GCF_005886635.1 Pseudoalteromonas sp. S558
AGTCCTTTAAAATTTTATATTTAGAACAACTAGATACAAAAACTTTTGCCTAGTTCTAGCGTAATTTTCTTAACGTTAAATAGACCCCATATATAAGCAGGTTGGTATAACGAAGTAAAGTGACCTATCAAAATCACTACTTTTGCATGGTTTTTTAGCTTATTTTGTAGTTGCAAATAAGAGTCATCAAACTGTCACAAATAGTTAATATTCTATGCGCGCATTCACTATAGGAACTTAGATTTATGCGCGTTTCATCCTTTACTCGGTTATTAGCAATATTGCTGGCTTCGGCAAGCGTTTTATTAGGTTCTACACTGTTTTGGGCGAGCCAAACATTACTTAAACTAGAGCAACAAGATACGGCCTACAGCCAGCTTAAAAATACTATTCTGGTCGATTTAGCAGGGCAGTTAGGTAACTACTTAGACCAAGGTGATAGTCAATATTTAAATCTCGCATCAAATTCAATTGAGTTAATAAAAACCAATCAGTTATCTATACTCCCCAATGACTTAAGCATTAAGCTTGAGCAGCAGCTAACTGCACTCAACGATGATATAAACGGTAAGTATCGAGCGCTTGGCAAGCTCTCGGGCAACGAAACGGCCTTACTTGATAATGCATTGAGGCAAATGACGGGCTCTGCGTCAGCGCTTATTAGTTACGCTAAAAAAGCATCGCCGCAAAATAATGATGCACTCAATTACTATACACTGGCCAGTGATTACTATAGCGAGGCTGTTAACTTATCTTTGTTTACTTATCAATTAATCCTTCAGTATGATGAAAGTACTTATCAAAGTTTGCAGCAAAGTGTTAATAATTTAAACCAAGTTGCCAAGTCTATCGATCAACTACCTAATTTAGGTGTAATGAGTGATGTTGATGAGGATGCTTTATTTGTTGACGAAGAGGCCGAAGATTTGGCCGACGAAATAAAGTCAGAACTGCTAAGTTGGCCAAGTCGTTATCCTCGTGATCTATCCAGTACTCTAAAACAAACGCAGCAACGCGAAAGTGGTTCTAATAATCTGCGCGCACAAATTAGTACACTTTCAAGCACGGTTATAAATGCAGAGCAATTGTTAAAAGTAGAGCAGGGCACTTTAAAACAGCGTGTTTTTTGGGTGTTTTGTGTTGCTATAGGCACACTTGTTATATTGGCTGCAGGTGTTTATTTTGTGCAACGAAATCAAGTGCTCACACCTTTGAGGCAATTACGTGATGGCTTTGCTTTTTTAATCGAGAGCAATGAACTTAAAAATATTGAATGCAAAAATGAAAAAACGGAAGTGGGCGAAATAGCGCAATATTTTAATCTATTAATTGATCGCCAGCGAAATGAAGCACAAGATCGTGCAAAAATGCTCGAAGTCGTTAACGATTTTATGCAACAGATGAGTAATCATCTGCAAACGATCAGCCAGCAAACCTCATTAAGTCATGGGCAAGTTGAGCAAAACCAAAATTTGCTAAGCGATATTCAACACATAGGTGAGCAGGTTAATCATATTAACTCCCAAGTTGCTGATAACGCAAAAAGTACCTTTTCAGCAATGGAGCAAAGCTTAGGATTTTCTCAAAATATGCTCAATGCCAGCTCTGAGACTCAAGAGCGTGTAGAGCA
>NZ_PNDU01000334.1:0-1207 GCF_005886635.1 Pseudoalteromonas sp. S558
CATCACTTTTAGTTTAGGCACAGCCTCAACGTTACAATTAGTTATTGATATTGAACAAGGTCGTATACCAAATTTAGATGCGGAAATTGGTAAACAGATTATTTTAGATCTGATCAACATTAGTATGTGCACAAGGCAGCTGCAAAATAATTATCCACATTTTAGAAACCCTAAACTAATGTACTTCAACACAATAGACAGAGCCTACGCAAACCGTAAAAGTCAAAATAAAATAAGTGATTATATTCCTTGGGATGACGATTTTCATTATGCAGCAGATAAAGACTGCAGTGCATTAGAGGAAGCAATAAAATGATTAAATATTTAATAATATTTGCTTTAAGTCTAACTAATTACACTTATGCAAATGATCAACCTCTAGACAGGTACTGCACAAAACAAATTGATCAACTTAGATTATTTTACGTAAACGGTATGTTTACTACTGAAGATGACTTTCGTGAAAATTTGTTTTGGCTAGATAATTTTCAAGATACTAAATTAAGTAATTACCAAAAAGGTAGAAAGCCAACAGGCAGCTACAACAAAGATGAAGAAATGCACATGCAAATATATGAAGTCGCGCAACAAAAATATGGTGATTTATCTCCTTTTTCAAATAAATATCATCTTATAACAGCAATACTTGGTGGTACCATTGATTCACTTTCTCAGGAAGATATAGCCCATGTTGAATCTGTAATTGAGGAAGTATTTAAAGATGTCACTTATTCAAAGTTAAACGACACTGACTACACAAATGCCTATCAAAAATTGCAATTTCAAATGCACTCTTGCAACCGTATTATTCTCATTGGCCACTCACAAGGAAACTTTTACACAAACGCTCTTTTTGAAGAAATCATATCTAGTTATCAATACACCGACGGCTATTTAGCCTCCGATTACCCAATGGTTAGTTTAGCGGCAATAGCAACACCTACTAGCTCTCTAGGCGGTAGCTTAGGAGAGGAATACACGCATCTTATATCGCACATTACTCTCCCCCTGTGTCAGGATAGTTGTCGCTTCTAACTTTTAATAGAGGCAGATAAAATGAGACGTCGATTTACACAAGAATTTAAAGTTCAAGCTGTTGAAAAAGCATTATCTCAATGTGATGATGTTCGCTTAGAAGATGTTGCGCTTGATTTAGGTATCGGTTATTCAACCTTGCAAAGATGGATAGAGATAGCTAAAATCAATG
>NZ_PNDU01000335.1:0-10313 GCF_005886635.1 Pseudoalteromonas sp. S558
GATAAGAAAATAGCTCAATAACAAGGCTAAAATTATGATACATAGTTGCTCTATATAAATAATTTTTAACGTCGTTAGTGAGTTATTTAATACGCTAGAATGATCATGTTTTTAATAAAATTGGTATAACTTAGCTTATTAAGTGTTATAACGAATAATAAAAGCTCAGCCAAGCGCGCATTTCATCTTCAAAACTGTCGCCTTCTACTCGCGACAGTCCCATATTAAAGGTTAAGTCATTTACACCTGCAGGCCCCATTCCAAAACTAAAATCGCCTTGGTATTTTAATCCATAGCTTTGCGCGTATACACCGCCATCAAGCTGATGTTGCTTGTAATAAAGCCACGGCATGCCTTCTTTAAAGCTAAACCCACCACCATAACCTTGATAACGCTCAGCGGTTGCGCTGTAAAAAGGCAGATCAGATGAAAGTATATATTCACTACTTTGTTGCTGATTAATGAGGTTTGAACCAAAGCCACCTAACGCAAGACTGTTATCACCTCGTTGCTTTTGTTCAAAATTTGCATAAAGGGGAATACTAAACGCCTTTCCAAATACTTTTGCAGATAAATCGTACCCTTGCCAATTACTACTTTTACTACCGCCATCGTACCAACTCGCATTAATACTCTGGCCAATTGCAAAGTCTTGACGATCATATTGCCAGTGTTGAGTAAACCCAAAACGAGTCCATTTTTTATGGCTTTGTTTATAATCAGTATAATTGTAGGCAAGCTCAGGCGTTACGTTTAATTGCCCAAATTTAAATGGGTAACTTATTGCTGCAAAACCGCCTCGCGCATCAATATCAACGTTTGAACTTTCCTGATACTGACGCGATGTATTTAAATTGTAGTCAAACAATGCCAGCTTAAATTTCACATCGAGCGCGTTATATTTTGCCTGCACATAACCACCATGCAGCGCACCATCGTTTAAATCACTGCCATACCCCGCTTGTAAGTCGAGCTGCTTAAGTAAGTCACTACTTTTAATACTTAAATCCAACACACTTGTTGAAGCAGAATAATACTGAGAGCCAAGCGCAAGGGTCGCGTGTTGGTCGAGAATATTGTAATTAGTTTGCCCTGTTGTTTCGTGCGTATATATTTCGGCTTTTGGAAGTGTGTGCTCATTTACTAGCAAAAGCGGTGCTTGTTTGTTAGCTGCAAACTCAGTAACGACATTGCTACTCATAGTTTTTGGCAATGTTTTTATGTTTGGCCCATCGGCGGTAATTGAGAAATAAAGCAACGAGCCATCAATCATTTCTATTGGGTGAGCAACTGCCTCCTGCCCTTGGGTTAACTTGGTGAGTGTTTTACTCGCTATGTGATAGTTATAAATATCAGTAGCGCTATTTAAGCCCGCAATAAAGTAAAGTGATTCTCCATTTTGGCTAAAGTTTGGTTGGCTTAAATATTGATACCCGTTTGGCATAGGCACTGACAGCTGTTGCTTACTGTTTAAATCTTGTATATACAACTGCCAATTTTCATTTAATGACGTTGATAAATAAGCTAATTTAGTCTCATCAGGATTGAGAATTGGATAATCGTAAGCTGTCTCAAGCCTTTTTGTAAATAATGGCGTGATAGCTTGTGTATTTAGATCAACCTTCACTAATTCAGAGTAGCCATCTCTTATTTGCTCGCCATACAAGGTTTCACCATCGCGGGTTACGCTAAATCGACGTATACCAGCAAGTTCGGTAAGCTGTTCAATATTGCCGGTTTCAGTGTTATAGCTAAAGATGTCAGACACTTTGTTATAAATACCCGACTCTTCGTTGCTATACGCATTAAAATATAACGTTGTGTTATTTGCCCATCGGGGATTGGCAATACCAGCTCGATTTATTTGATTAAGCACTTGTTTTTGTTCGCGTTTAAAAACATTTGGCGCTGTATCGGGAATATCTTGGGCGTCATTGTCGAGTAGCTCTTTTTGCGCTTTAGTAAATTCTTCTTGCGCTTTAATATTGTCTTGCGTGCTATAAATTATAAGCTTGGTATTCCTCTTTTTGTCACGCTCAACTATGGCAAGTTTACTGCCATCATTTGAAAGTGCGGGATTACTTGCATATAAATCAAGCTCAAGCCAAAGTTCACTATTAAGTGGTTGCTCCACCTGCTCGATTTGCATTACTTTATAAGTATATTCAGCTATAAATCGACGGTATAACTTGGCTGCCTTTTGCCCAAACACGCCGCTAAATGCCTCATCAAAGTCACGTGTTTTTACGCCTTGCATTCGCGTCCAAACACTATCAAGCGTTTGCTCTGAATAGTTTTTTTCTAACCAATTCAAAAAGCGGCTACCCATTAAATACGCCATTGAGCCGCCCATAAACCCTTCATCGCCATTTAATTGCTCATAGGTTGGCAATGCGCCTTGTTGAGCAAACTCCCGTAATATCGACTCTGAATAGTTATCAAATAAACGTCCACGACCCGTCATTTTAGATTCAATCAGTGTGGCGTAACCTTCGGCTACCCAGCGTGGCGTATCGCTGTAGGTTAAGTCGTACAGATCCCAGATACTGCGTATTTGCTGCTGCCAATCATTACGGGTAGGCTGTGCTAAATGCACTAAGTGAATATACTCATGCAGCACAAGTAGCTGCTGCCAGCCTGAGCTATTTGATATAACCGTATCGGATTGCGGTGGCGTAGTAAAAAGTGCCATTACAGGGTTATTTGACGTTGGCAAAGCAAAGCCGTTTGCTGCATTTAGGGGATCAAACACCACCACATCAACTATTTTATCAAGTGCTCTATTTTGTTGTTCAAGCACTTTAGTGCGTACTATTTCAAGCTCTGATGCGGTCGATTTAGCAAAATCTACATGCTCAATACTGTAATGAATATTAAAATTTTCGGTATGAATGGTTTGCCAATCAGCTGCAAAGCTTGGTGCAGCTAGCAATAAGGCAGATGCGATAAGTGTTTTTTTCATGAGCGTCCCTAAAATAATTCCTTAATACCATCTAGGGTATTATTAAATGTCTTTCATGGGCAGTAAGAAAGTGTAATAAAGCATGTGCAAATGTGTATTTACACATGTTTAATTAGGGGAATTTACATCCAGCTACGAGTATTTGATTCAACCTGTTTAATTGTAAAATCAACTATAAAATTAGCATCGTGCTGTTTAATATAAGGAACGAATACACTCCCCGAAGCTAGTTGTATATACAGGCTTTTTAAACTAGATTTACGCATTAAGTATGTACTTACTGTATGTGCACTCTGCGCTTTATAAAGCTCAAACACACGGTAATGAACGCCAATGAGGCCTTTGCGTACCACCATATAAAAACGTCCGTTATCTTCATGCAAATAGTAACCATAACGCTGGTACGATAAAACAACTAAGGTGGAAAAAGCAGCAAAAACACCCACACTAATCCACACGTTAACGCTCATGCTAAAACAAAAAATAGCCGCTAGTACGCTTGGTAATAACGCATACACTATTAAATTTTTATAAAGCAATGCTCGTTCAGGACGCTTGAATATAAGCTTTTTACTATTGAACCATGGGTAAATCCATTGGCATACACTATCTACTTGCTCAGTGCTCAATACTGGTAGAACAAGTGTTTGTTTATTTTTTTTAGCGGCAGCCCCTGCAATGACACCACCGCCACTTGCTTGTAAAAAATCAACTGTAAAACGCTTTAATAATCTCGCCACTAAATTTTGTTTTATAACTATAGATTGTACTTTATCTAAGCTCATAGATAACTGATGGCGCTCTAGCAAACCTGCAATACGTTTAAATTTTTGCCCTTTAAAGTAAAGTTCAAAGTTATAAAAACGAATGAGCGACATACCCACAGACAAAAAAATGGCTAAAAACACTAACAATACAATCAGTGTTATTATCGCAAGCAATGTCGCATTTGCTATAATGCCAAGCTCTTGCTGATAAAAGCCCTCCATTTTAACAATAAGTTTCTTTTCTAAAAAGTCGATAGCTATATTTATAAAAGGAGCAATCGCTGCGAGGGCTAAAATCGCCATATTCGACATTAAACCAAACTTAGCTATTTCTTTGTTAGTAATAAAAAGACTGTTTTCAGTGACCACTTCATCGCTTTGCTGTGGTGTATTAATCTCTGGTTGCTGCTGCGCTTTAAAAGCAAATATTTGTTTACGCATTTGCAGTGCATATTCTTTCGTTATGCCTGGTAATATGACCTCCTGTGACACACTACCTGCGGCATCAAAAATACAGTTAACGAGCTTTACCGGTGTAAAGTAAAATGGCTCTGCAATATTTACATTTTGTACTCGTGCAAATTTAAGCGTTAAGCGCTCTTTTTTAAAAACACCTTTATTAAGTAATATTTCGTTATCGTCTGTAAGACTGTACCGAAAACTTCTATAATATAAAAAGGAATAAACCAACAAGGCAACAATGGCAAGAGCACCGGCTATTTGCCCCCAAAATAATTTATTTTCAACCTGAGTGACAAATACAATCATGATTGGTAATAAATTAAATATGCCATCTCGAATAAACCGCATACCAAAGTGCACAACAAAGTAAACAAGCGCCCAAGGTGATACCTTTTGCCACATTACTGTTTTCGTAGCATCTACAGGGGAAGGGTTTAAATCACTCATCGGTAGTCGCTGCCTGTATGGAGCTTTCATCTTGACGATAATCTTGCACAAACTGACGGATATTTTTACAATCAGTATGTGTTAATCCACTAATTTGTAAATCGGCGCTCATCCCACCCGCACTGTATAGTTTTAAACTTGCTAGATCGAGCCTGCGCTCAATGGGGCCGCGATGAATTTCAATATGTTGCACTCTAGCAAGCGGCAAGATAGTTATTTGCTGCCAAATAACTCCCTTTCTAAACGTTATATCATGAGTACGTATCGCAACGCCTTGTTGCTTTATACTCACAACGTTATACACCATAGATATAACGATTAAAATTGGCATTCCAATCAACAAGTACGTTTGTGCATTATTAGCAAATGTTTCATTAAAATAGCAAAGCGCAACAAGCACCGCTATTAGTGGAATGTAAAATACGAGCCAGTTGAGCTGGTTATGCAGCACAGCTTTATCGGCCAAAGGTTTAAAATTAATGACACTATGCTCTGGTAAATCCATTATTTGTTGATTGTTAAACACAATTTTTCCTATCGCTATAATTAATTAGCCCAGCTAATAGTGGTTACTAGTGTATGGCTTTGTTTTGATTCAAGTACGACTGCATCTTCGAGTACATTGGCTGCTTCTAGGCACAACATCGTTTGGTATTCGTCATCAGCAAAATGAGATAAACGCTTTGACTTTTCTATCCACGGATTCCAAAGCACACATGAATGTGAATTTTCGCGACTCACATGTATCACACCCTCGGGCGTGTTAATTACCTGCAAAGAAGGCGCTTGGGTGTAAATCATATCGGTTTCTCGTGCAATATTAACCACATCGTTTTGCGCAAATGGTCCTTTGCCAAACTCAATATATTGCGAACCTTGTAAACCATCAATATGAGTATTACTAATATCAGAGGTTGGAAAATAAGCATGTAATGCTTGGCTAAAGCTAAATGAGGTATTGCCAAGATTGGTAGTGGTTAAACGCACCTGTAATTTATCACTCAATACAAATTCAACTTTTAATGCTGAGTGATGAGGCCAATACGTTGTATTTACTAACTTCATTGGCAATTTTAGGCTTATGATAATTTCGTGATCGCTTTCATTCACTTCATCAGCTTGCCATAAACTTGTACGCGTAAAACCATGTGCTGGCCAATCCTCATTGTTATGTGTACCAAACCACGGCCAGCAAATGGGTATGCCACCACGCATACTAACCCCCTCTTTATAGGCTTCGAGGCTTGACACCCAAAGCAAAGGTTGCTTTCCTCTAGGTGTAAATTCAGTAATTTGACCACCCTGCAAAAATATTTTTGCACTGCATAAACTACTAACCACATTAATAAATTCAAGGCCGCTTTCGGTGTGCTCTATGCTAACTGATGGTGATAATTTCATGCCTTTACCCTATAATACTGAAACTAAAGATTTTTAATGCTGGTATACACAATAAAGTATACTTAAAGTATAAGCTACGTAAGTCAATTATTGATTACACTAAATGCCATAACGATTACTTTATTCATTACTGTTGAATGTTTCAGCTTCGTGCGGGCTATTATATGATACTAAAGTCTAACCATTAAAACTTGCGAATAAATACTAACGTACGTAGTGTGCGCAAATATTAGCTAACATATTGTTAAAAATTTTAATTATATGCAAATAAGTTACGTTAATTTTAATTACAGCTCAAACAAATAAAAACCAATAAAATAGAGCTTTAATACAATATATAATTTGAATTCAATTTATTTGATGTGTAACATTTCGCGATTACGGTAAACCACTGCTCTTTCGACGAGACAAGCAAATGAAAAAATATAACGAGTTATTAGTTTCTTTACGTAAAGTGATCCGTGCAATTGATCTGCATTCTAAGCAACTTAACAAAACAGCAGGCTTAACTGGGCCACAGCTTCTTATAATGCAAGAAGTTTCTCAAACAGATGGCATAACAGCTAGCCGAATTGCTCAAAATGTAAATTTAAGCCCAGCAACCGTCACCAATATTCTCGATAGAATCGAAAGTAGAGATTTAGTAACACGCGTACGCAGTCAAATGGATAAACGACGAGTGAGCTTATACCTCACCGAAAAGGGAAAAGAGTTACTTGAAAAAGCACCTCAGCCATTACAAGAACACTTTATTGAAAAGTTTTCTGCACTTGCTGAATGGGAACAGAGTCTTTTACTCTCATCAATGCAGCGTGTAGCGGCAATGATGGATGCAGATAAACTAGATGCATCTCCCCTACTAGAAGTAGGTGCACTTACTCAAGCCCCAAAAGAATAAAAAATAAAAACTGAATAAAGTGAGTACCTATTTTAACCGTGAGGCGTTTTTGTACGCCTTGAACTTTTTATTTTTTATACCAACCAGCTTAATTACAGGGATGATTTAATTTTTTAATTTATTCAAACACTTATGCAGATTAGTATTAACCAACATCTGGGCAGCTATTATGACTAAACTCTCAAAATTAACACTAGCACTTGTATTAAGTGGCTTAACAAGCACTTCTTATGCAGCAGATCTCGACACACTTCAAAATCAACTAAAGCAATTAAAACAACAGATGCAGTTGCTTGAAAATCAGTTAATTGAAGAAAAATCAAAGCAGCAGATAATTAATAAAAAACATGAGCAACAGGTTGCTGAGATCAGTAAAAAAGCCGACACCACAACGCTTGCAGTAGCAAAAACCGAGAAAAAAGACGAAGGCATTAAAATTGGTGGAGCTATTCGTGCCAACTATAGTGTAACTTCATACGATGAAGACAATGAAGATCGTAATGGCGATTTTGATTTTGATATTTTCCGCTTAAATGTATCTGGGAAAATTAACGATATTTCAGTTAATGGTGAAATCCGCTTTTTTGATTATATGACTGTCGTTAAATATGCTTACTTAGGCTATGAGTTTGCAGATGACTGGGAAGCACAAGCAGGTATTACGCAAGTTCCATTTGGTAACGGCCCTTATAATTCTCATAACTATTTTTTCAGCAGTAACTATTACATAGGCCTAGAAGACGACTTTGATTTAGGTGTTGTAGTAAAACGTAAGCTTAAAAATAATTGGAAGCTAGATTTAGGCTTTTTCAAAAACGACGAGCTAGGCGGTGTTGACGGCTCAGCATCAGATAAAAGCCATCGTTATTCTTATGACATTGTAGGTAGTCGCAGCGCAAGCGAAGGAACTTACGCAGAGCCCGCTAATGAGCTTGGTGAGTACAATACCTTTGCTGGCCGTGCAACATATCAAATTGAGCACAGTAAAAACATAACAACAGATCTTGGTATTTCATTACTCAGTGGTGGCTTACATGACGGTGTAGACCGTGCTGGTAGTTATGGTGCATGGGCAATGCATCTTGATAGCCAAATTAATAATTGGAATATTCAACTACAGCATGGTGAATATGACTATGATTTGGATGACCAAAGCGATCGTATTTCAGTTGCGGCCTATGCTTACTTCGATACAGTTGCAAGTAAAGCGACTATGTCTAGTGTTAACGTTGCCTACAACTACTCGGTAGAATGGGGGCCTATAAGTGCTCTACAATTTTATAACGACTACAGCACCATCTACGACAAGTCAGACGATAGCGCAGATACATGGATGAATATAACTGGTGTAAGTGTATCGGCTGGTGCCTTTTTTACATACTTTGATTATGTTCAAGCACGTAATCAGCCATTTATTGGCGGCACAATGATCGGAGATGGCGACACAGAACGTCGCTTCAATATTAACTTAGGTTATTATTTCTAAGTAACCTGAGCCTCAGATAAATAATAAAAAGGGTAAACCTAGTTTACCCTTTTTATTGATTTTAAGCTTCGAATTAATAACTATTTAGCCTACAATTAAAGATACCAGAGCACGCAAAAAAGAGCCTAAGTGAATATAAGAGCCGTCTTTATTTGTTATAAAAATCTATGGCTAAAAGCGCTTGGATTATTGCTTGTCGCACTTGGGATTATAGGTATTTTTTTGCCTGTGATGCCCACAACTATATTCTTCATTTTAGCGCTTACTTGCTTTACTCGCTCATCGCCTGCGCTTGAACATTGGCTATTAAACCATCCTCGCTACGGTGAAACCCTACAACAGTGGCAAGCTCACAAAGTGGTTCCCGTTAAAGCCAAATGTTATGCCGCGATCGGCATGTTAATTGGCTTTATATTTTTACTGTACTCAGCCGCCCCGATTTGGATTATTTACCTCGTTGCAGTAATAGAAATATCGGTAATGGTTTACCTTATTTTAAGACCTTCTACCCCACCTAAGCACTAAACGCATACCTACAAATACCCTCCACTTGTAAAATCTAATGTAAAGTTTGGTAAGTAAATTTGTAATAGGTAATGCAAATCATTATCATGTTGAAAATTTTATAATATTAAAGATTTATGGCGTTTATTAATAAGCGGGCTTTATATAGCACAAGCCGCGCACTGCATATTTATATTTCTACAGCTTTATTTTTTTTGCTTATTTTATTTTGCGTTAGCGGCATTGTGCTCAACCATGTTGATTGGCTTAAAGGCGATAAAAATAACGGCCAAGTAACGGCAATGATCCCAGCAGCCCTTGTTAATAAAGCAAATGCGCAACTAGATACGCTGCCAACGATTTACCCAGAAATAGAAGCCTACTTAGCCGCGCAATATGCACTTACAAAAGTAAAAAGTATTGAGTGGGAAAAAGAAGACGCACTTGTCATGCTCGACTACCCATTACCTGCTGGGTTTGCCTACGCAGAATTAGACTTTACAACTGGTGAGCTAAACCTTGATTACCAAACAGGTGGCTTTTTAAGCCTTATTGGCGACTTACATAAAGGCCGACACAGTGGTGAAGTGTGGAGCTGGGTTATTGATATATCAGCCGTACTAATGATTCTATTTGCTATCACCGGCATGATTATTTTATTTCAAAACAGAAAAAAACGCTTAGCTGGAATATGGATAACCATTTTAGGCATCGCAACGCCTTTGGTTATTTATTTATGCTGGGTACCACAAATTAAAGGAGTGTCTTAATGGTTAAATTTAAATTATTTATAAGCGCCGCATTACTGCTAGTAGCTGCGCTTTTTCAAACGACTGTGCATGCGCAAACACCACAACTCGAGATTGAATTAACACTTCCCGACTTAGGAGTACAACCGTATCACCGCCCATACGTTGCTGTTTGGCTCGAAACACCAGAGCGCAAGCACGTTACTACGCTCGCTCTTTGGGTGCAAAAAGCAGAATGGTTTAAAGACTTACGCCAGTGGTGGCGCAAAGCTGGTAAAAGTAACATCAACTTTGACGGCATTAGCGGCGCAACCAAACGAGCTGGTACTTACACCATTAATTGGCAAGGTAATGATTTGGACGGTAACACCGTAAAACCAGGTAAATACTTACTAAATATTGAAGTTGTACGCGAAGAAGGCGGCAGAGATTACACCCGTATTGAGCTCGATTTAACTCAATCAGGAACGCTCACTATTGACGGTAAAAACGAGTTTTCAAAAAGCTTCGTCACTGTAAGCACTAAGTAACCTGAACTCAGGATAATAAATCTATCTCGAGCAGCTATTTTCAGCGCTAACTGCGTTGAATTTACTTGCAATAGGCCCTCTATTGACGCGTAAATTAGCCTTGCTTT
>NZ_PNDU01000336.1:0-4545 GCF_005886635.1 Pseudoalteromonas sp. S558
TTGAATTCCATAGTTAATGAGTGTGGTCGCACTTACTACATTAGCAAATACTTCAGAATGTCATATTTATTGGTGGGTTATGGTCAGTGGTGCACTTGCATAATGAATTCGGGTAGCAGTTTTTAACAAGGCATCCTCATAATAACTTTGCGTACAGATATTACATTTCCGTTCCCTATTTCTTGGCTAGGGATCTTATTTTCAAGAGCTGGTAGCTTGCTGCTCATCCATTTAATAGCATTCGATTGAGTATGAAAAAATACAGCACAAGCTACATCATCATAACCACCACATACATTTATAAGCTCATCTTTAAAAACACAAGAATCGAAATTTTTTCTAAAGCAATCAACATATTTATTCCAAGCTTCATTATTCACGAGAACTCCAAGTGACTGCTAACGAGCCTGTAGATTAACTCATTTTTTTATTTCTTTTTATTGATAAACAAACCATAGCTGAGTTCCTATTTTGGTTCAATTGATTACTGTATTTTTACGCAGAATATAAAAAGAGTTTGGTGTTGTTTTAATTGGCGTTTTGGAAGGGGTTACGGGGGGCTTGAGTGGCTTTAATAGGCAGTATTAGTGCATTTAAAGTCAGATGTATCAGGTTAAGGTTGGTCACTTTAACTTTTTTAAAAGTAGTCCTAATAGAGCCAAAGCAAACACCATAGATGCTGAAATATAACCATGATAAAAATACGAATTGCCCTGCTCAAAATAAACTGCTTCTCTAAAGGTAGGATCAGCGTACATATCATAAAAACCATAAGCGAGACATGCAGAAATAAATGCAGCAAATAGAGGAGCCAAATTAAACCGTAATGAAGCAATAAGCACTAACATACCAAGAACAATGCTTAGTAGCCACATATTCGAAATACTCGGTACTTTATCAGATATCTCTGCATAACCTACCGAAGGTAATGAAACTAACAACAAACCAACTATTTTTTTCATTCAATAACCTCCACTAAAATTTTAACTTTACTTGAAGTTATATAATCTAAAATTTTATCTGTCATCGTACTCCCCATAACACCGCCACCGATATCTATACAACCAGCAGAACCTTCAAGATCGCCACCATGTAAGAAAAAGTTATCTCTTCCATAAACTTTTGTTTCGATCGAAGGATGAAGTCTTACTCTCCAATCCCCCCAATCTCCTTTTGTGCGACGAAGCACATCTCCAACAAAATTAGGATTACTTAATTCTGAAGGTTTAATATAATAGTTCCCGACAGGAAGTGGACTTTCAAATGGCTTTATTTGGCAAGCAATAGAGGCATTATTTAATGCATGAATCTCTGCCACTCGTTGCTTTTGTTAAAATTGATAAACATGGAGTAGTAAGGTTTAGACTTTTATTGCTAATCGAAAAAATAATTTTCATAGCTAATTTCCGTATATTAAAAGTTTCTCAATAGTACCGCATAACCATTATTTTTCAAATAACAAAAGCTATTGATACTATTTTATTTAGCGGAGTGTTAGATTTATTCTTCTAGGTTTTTTAACGCCTTGACGGCGAAAACGTGCTGCATTAGGTGCGATTGGAAATCAACTATCTTTAAACATGAAAAATTTCGCGTTATGATTCTTGCGCAGTTAAGCGAATTGGTAAATCGCTTTTTTCGTAAATCTCGTCGCGTGCACTGTTAGTAAGCGGTACTACTGCTGTAGGGATTAAGCTAAAACCAGCCTGTTGTTCACTGTCGTCGTTTACTAGACCTAATGTATGGAAAAAATCGCCTGCAAATTTAGGTAATGAAAAACTAAACTAGACAGTCTCTCTAATTGAACAAGCAAAACGACCATCAAATTAGCCGTCATTGCCCCTGTCTCAAAATTGCACACATAAAAAAGCCCCGCTTGTTTTTACACAAGCGGGGCTCCACACTAATAACTTTCAAAAATAAAAGCGCCGATACTGCGGGCGCTTTGCATTATTGAATTAAATTTACAGCTTACTGATTAACTACGCTTTTAAGCGGGTTAATCGGCTGTGCGTTGTCGTCTAGGATGTTCATATCGAAATCGAACTCATCTACACGAATCGCTTTTTCACGTTTGATGTTGTAATCAATTAACTGAACATGTTCAGCTTGCGTGATTACATTTGCCGCTAGTGCGTTATCAAGCGTAATGTTAAAGCGTGCGCCTGCTTTAATCGTTTTAGCACGTAGTGCTTTTTTAACTTTTGATAATTCAACCAATGATGCCATTTTAGCTTTGTAAGCTTGCTCATTGATATGATGGCCATCGCCCTCAACTGGCTTAACTAAATGCGTGATTTGCGCTTTAAATGCGGTATCAAGCTGTGCTTGCTTAGCTAGTTCGCGAATTAGATCATCACTAATTTTTGGCATTTTAGTTGAGTAGTTCATTGTAATAAAACGAATAAACTTACGCGTACCGCTTGCAGGGAAGTTATCTAAAAACTTATGCAATGCTTCTTCTGCACTTTGCAGAGCAAAACGAGTCGCGTAATGGAAATACGGCGCTGCTTGCTCACGGTCACTACTTGCTACTTTTTGCTCGTAGTATTTAATTGATGCCATAGCTGCGTACAAAAAGCTCATTACATCGCCTAAACGTGCCGATAGCATTTCTGCTTGTTTTAACTTACCGCCAAGTACTAATAACGAAAAGTCAGCGTACACTGCAAGTTTTGCAGATAACTTATGTACTGCTTTTTCGTAGTCGCGTACTTCTGGTAATTCAGAGTTTGCGCTTGCTGTGAATGGTAAAACACCTAAGCGGAAAGCACGTAAGCTGTTTGCTGTGCTGTAGCCAATTGTTTTACGTAAAATGCCGTTAAATTCTTTATCGGCGCCTTTGTCTTCGCTATGAATTGACTCAACCATAGATTGTAAATATGGGTGACAACGCATAACACCTTGACCAAAAATCATTAGGTTACGAGTAAGAATGTTCGCGCCTTCTACCGTAATGGCAATCGGTTGTGCAACATAACCACTTGCTAAGGTATTTTGTGGACCGTTTTGAATCGCTTTTCCTGCTTGAATATCCATTGCTGAATCAAGTACGTCGCGACCAAGCTCTGTCATGTGGTATTTAGCGATTGCGGTTACTACTGATGGTTTTAAGCCCATGCCTAAGCCTTCAGTTGTAAGTACGCGCATTGCTTCTTGTAGGTATGTTTTACCTGCAATGTCAGCTAGTTTTTCTTGAATACCTTCAAATTGGCCAATCGCCAAACCAAACTGTTCACGCACTGCTGCGTATTCAGACGCTGATTTAAATGCAACTTGTGCTGTACTCACACCTAGTGCAGGTAATGAAATACCACGGCCAGCACCTAAACAGCTAACCAGCATTTGCCAACCACGGCCGATATTTTTCTGTCCACCAATAACAAAGTCCATTGGTACAAATACTTTGTTACCACGTGTAGTACCGTTGTAAAAACGGATACCCATTGGATCATGGCGATTACCAAGCTCTACACCTGGGTGCTCTTTTGGAATAAGTGCACAAGTAATACCTAGGTTTTCTTTACCACCTAGTAAACCATTTGGATCAACTACTTTAAATGCTAAACCAAGTACGGTAGCAATAGGTGCAAGCGTAATGTAGCGCTTGTCCCATGTGATTTCTAAACCAAGCACTTCTTTGCCGTTATACATACCTTTAGTAACAGTACCCACATCTGGAATACCGCCGGCATCAGAACCCGCTTCTGGGCTTGTTAATGCAAAACATGGAATGTCTGTGCCATTTGCTAGGCGTGGTAGGTAATGTGCTTGTTGTTCTTGCGTACCAAAATGAAGTAGTAACTCACCTGGGCCTAACGAGTTAGGTACCATTACAGTTACCGCTACCGCTGAGCTTTTAGTAGCAATTGTGCCTACAATAGTAGAGTTTGCATAAGGGCTAAACTCTAAACCACCAAACGATTTAGGAATGATAAGCGAGAAAAAACGCTCTTTTTTCAAAAATTCTAGAATGTCATTTGGTAAATGAATCCCATTTTGAATCACTGAATCGTCAATCATGCCCAATAACTCTTTTACTGGACCGTCTAAGAACGCTTGCTCGTCTGCGCTTAGTTTAGCTGCAGGTACGTCGCGTAATGCGCTGAAATCAGGTTTACCTTGGTAAATAGACCCTTCAAGCCATACATCACCTGCGTCTAGCGCTTCTTGTTCAGTGATAGAAATACTTGGCAATACTTTTTTTAATTTTGTACGTAAACTCATGATTGAACTCATCCGACCAGCTAATAATACCTACATTACGTCATAAAAAACCGTTTAGATCAATTACTCTATCCAATAAATTAACAGTTTTTTCAATTTATTTTCTTTACCTGAACGTAAACTGTTGAAACACAAAGGCTTACAGTTGTACGCTGAAAGTAACTATTTTTATTAAAATGACGAATAAAACAGCTAATAAACCTGAACTCTGGATAATAAATCTATCTCTAGCAGCTATTTTCAGCGCTAACTGCGTTAAATTTACTTGCAATAGGCCAGCTATTGATGCGTAAGTTCACCTTGTTTTCACTGAAAAGG
>NZ_PNDU01000337.1:0-828 GCF_005886635.1 Pseudoalteromonas sp. S558
TAGAATCATATTTGGATCAATATTCATTACGGGAGATGAACCGCCCATTGCGGACCCGCATGATGGGTGGTGTGGGGGCTGGAGGTTAGAGACCTCCGGCTACCCGATTAGCTTTATAGTGTATGTTTTGATAATGGAAAGTTATATATTGAACCTTCAGCTATATCTAATGTTTCCTTAATATACATGTTGTATACAAACAAATTTCGTTTTGCAATCTTTGATATTTCTGCATCACTTATAAGCTTCCGAGATGCCAATATTTTAAGGGCCTGAATTTCACACTCCTCAGATCCAGCATTCCCAGCAACGACAGTAAGCCAAGGTATACATTCTTCAATTGTGTCATTATCATAATATGCAATAATGCTTGTGATGATATTAGATGTCCACCATAGATCTGTGGTTTCTCGCATTGCAAAAGATATTACTCGTACAACTTCTTTTTTACCAAGAGAAACAAAGTATTGATATATTTCTCCTGCTATTGGCCAATTAGGGTCTGCAGTCCAATCAAGCAATTCTTCAAGGTACTTTTGGTTATCAGGATACCCTATGGATATTATTTTTTTTACTGACTCAATATCTGATTTATCTTTTATCATAATGATTCCAGAGAAGCTAACGAGCCTGTAGATTAACTCGTTTTTAAATTTGTTTTTATTGATAAACAAACCATAGCTGAGTTCCTATTTTGGTTCAATCTATTACTGTACTTTTACGCAGCATATAAAGAAGTGTTTGATATTGTTTTAATTGGCGTTTTGGAAGGGATTGCAGGTGTCTGAGTGGCTTATTTGAGGTTAAAAGTGTAGTGGTACAGTGATT
>NZ_PNDU01000338.1:0-2476 GCF_005886635.1 Pseudoalteromonas sp. S558
CCTCGCGCCGCGATTCAACCGTCCCTAGGTTGAACAAATTTCAATCCACAAAGGTCAACACGGCCTCGCAATGCTCTCTAAAGTAAATTTTGAATAAAAAAGACCTCCTTTGGTTAGTTGTATATATAAACAATGTAGTAGGGTATAATTCGCGCCTTTTGTTATTCTACGGCCAAATTTATGAGCACACTCAAAGCTAAGCGCGCCTTATTTTCGTACCCCAAATATTGGGCTGAATGTTATGGCACCGCGCCATTTTTACCAACTACGCGTGAAGAAATGGATGCACTTGGCTGGGATAGCTGCGACATAATAATTATCAGTGGTGACGCTTACGTTGATCACCCTAGTTTTGGCATGGCGGTAATTGGTCGTGTACTTGAAGCGCAAGGCTTTAGAGTGGGTATTATTGCCCAGCCAGAATGGGACTCTAAAGATGCATTTATGGAGCTCGGCAGACCGAATCTATTTTTTGGTGTAACAGCTGGGAACATGGATTCAATGATCAACCGCTATACTGCCGAAAAACGTATGCGTCATGATGATGCTTACACGCCAAATAATGTCGGTGGTAAACGCCCCGATCGCGCCGTAATGATTTACTCTCAAAAATGCCGTGAAGCATACAAAGGCATCCCGATTGTTATTGGTGGTATTGAAGCCAGTCTGCGCCGTATTGCTCATTACGATTACTGGCAAGAAAAAGTACGTCGTAGTATTTTGTTTGATGCAAAAGCCGATATTTTAATTTACGGTAACGCAGAGCGCCCGTTAGTTGAAGTAGCACATCGCATTGCTGCGGGTGAAACGATGGATACTATTCAGGATATTCGTGGCACAGCCGTTATTCGAAAAGAACCGTTACCAGGTTGGCGTGGTAGCGACTCTACCGCGATAGATAAAATTGGTAAAATAGATCCTATTCCAAACCCATACGGCGCGGATGATGTTGGCTGTAGTAAATCTGAATTTAAACAAGCGGGTATTGATTTAAAAGCGGAAGCTGCAAAACCAATTATGGTTCAGCCCGCGCGTCCTAAACCGTGGGAAAAAACTTACGTTAAATTACCTGCCTATGAGCAAGTAAGCGTTAATAAACCTTTATATGCACATGCTTCGCGTATTTTGCATCAAGAAACAAACCCTGGTTGTGCAAGGGCGTTGTATCAGCGTCATGGCGATCGATCTATTTGGGTAAATCCGCCAGCATATCCGTTGGAAACCCATGAAATGGATGCTGTATTTGGTTTACCGTATCAACGTATTCCTCACCCAAGTTACGGTGATGCGAAAATACCGGCTTACGACATGATTAAAACCTCGGTGAACATTATGCGTGGGTGTTTTGGTGGTTGTTCGTTTTGCTCAATTACAGAGCATGAAGGGCGTATTATTCAAAGTCGTTCGCAAGAGTCAATTATTGAAGAAATTGAACAAATTAGAGATAAAGTACCAGGCTTTACCGGTGTTATTTCTGATTTAGGTGGCCCAACGGCAAACATGTATAAATTGCGTTGTACCAGTAAAAAAGCAGAAAGTACCTGCAGACGTTTATCATGTGTGTATCCAGATATTTGTAAGCACATGGATACAGATCATACGCCAACAATAGACTTGTATAAAAAAGCACGTGAAGTTAAAGGTATCAAAAAGGTGTTGATTGCTTCGGGTGTGCGTTATGACTTAGCCGTACGCGACCCTCGTTATGTTAAAGAGTTGGTAACGCATCATGTCGGTGGTTACTTAAAAATAGCCCCAGAGCATACCGAGGATGGTCCATTATCAAAAATGATGAAACCAGGTATGGGCGCGTATGATCAATTTAAAGAATTATTTGATAAATACTCAAAAGAAGCCGGTAAAAAGCAGTATTTAATTCCTTACTTTATTTCAGCTCACCCAGGGACAAAAGATGAGGACATGGTAAACATGGCTTTATGGCTTAAGTCGAATGACTTTAAGCTAGATCAAGTGCAAAACTTTTACCCATCACCCATGGCTAATGCGACAACTATTTATCATACAGAGATGAATTCTTTACGTAATATAAAAAATAACTCAGAAGTCGTGCCTGTCCCTAAAGGAGCGCGCCAACGTAGATTGCATAAAGCAATTTTACGCTACCATGACTCAGCGGGTTGGCCGATGATACGTGAGGCACTGCGTAAAATGGGTAAAGCTAATTTAATTGGTAAAGGGCCTGGCTGTTTAGTGCCTGAAGAAGGACGTGATGAAAAAGCCGGTAAAGGAAGTAGCAAGGGAGGGCGACCTGCATTAACGCGCCATACAGGTTTTAGCCAATTTAAAAAGGCGAACACTAAGCCTAAAGTCGGTGCTAACCGTCAAAGAGCTCGATAATAGGGTTTATACCAACCGGCATAAATATTTGAACAATTTAACGAATTAAATCACTCTATAATGTTGTTAAAATTTTTTATTTAGAACAACTAGCTATAAAAAAGCGCGAAGTTAAATT
>NZ_PNDU01000339.1:0-1912 GCF_005886635.1 Pseudoalteromonas sp. S558
AAGCAGCGATTATCAGCGCTAACTGCGTTGAATTTACTTGCAATAGGCCAGCTATTGACGCGTAAATTCGCCTTGTTTTCACTGAAAACCTCTAGCTAAAGAAAATAAACTTAAATATCACCATAATTCAATGTGTTAGTAAACCTCTTAACCAGAGTTCAGGTTAACTAGAGATCGATAATGACAAAACGTAAAAAGTATTCCAAAGAATTTAAACTTGATGCTATAGCATTAGTTGTTGAGCAAAACTACTCTCAAGCCAAAGCCTCTAGTAATTTAGGGGTAAATCCCAACATGCTTGGTCGGTGGATAAAAGAAGCTGAATATGATGATGGGCAGGCTTTTAGAGGGAACGGTAATTTAACCCCTGAGTAAGAAGAGATCAGAGAGCTAAAATCGCAAGTGAAACGCCTAGAAATGGAGCGTGAAATATTCGTTCATAACCCAATACAAGAAGATCTGGTCTGTGGCGATAATGTGCCGAATACTGGATGTAAAAAGTAACAATTACTATTGTAGTGGGAGTGGTACAAATATTAACGACGAATCTATCCGACCAAAACCCTATATCTCGTAAAAGCTTTTTAACTTCAGCACAATATTTAGGATGGGTGTCATTGTTATTTCTAAATCAGTTGTTACCTTCAATAGATACAATCGTTGAGCCAGCCACTTTATTAGGTAAATCAAGTGGTATATATTCAATACTAGGAACCATTCCTGCGCCTTTAGGGATTTTCTTTGGTTCTTTCCAATAAACAGAGCGTGAATTAAGCGCTTTTTGAATATCCTTTGGTAAATTTACGAATACTGATTGGACTTGATTAAATTTGTTTAGAATTTTACCCTTTTGAGTGTCATTAAATAAATTCTTAATTTTTTCTGAACTCAATGTATTGGGCCCTTCCGTGACCATATAATAAAGTGCATCAAGTTGTTTTATCGTTAAAGTATCTAACCCAGATACCATTCGCACATCATTTAAAAGACTTTCTGTATATGACTTACTATTAACTGCCTTAATTTTTGCGAATTTTAATGACTCTTGAACAAGTTGATCAATCTTTGCTGATGAACAAACATAAGAATAATCCAAGATTAAACGCGCCGCTTCTATAAAGCTCGTTGGATCCTCACTTAAAGCGAAGTTTTGTTGAGATTTCAGTGCTTTTTCAACAAGTTCTATTACAATGCTTGAATCTGGGCCCAACAAATAATAATTATTATACAACTCTGTCGAACTTACTAAAAAACTTGTTCCTAATGCCAACTTCTCAAATGAACTTGCTGATGCACCATTTATTGCCATCAATCCGGACGCTAATACTGTACCGATTAAAAATTGATCCTTTATCCATCTATTATTTTTATTGCTATACACTGTATTATGTAATGTATTTAAACAATTTGCTCTAGTTAGCAAAATACCCTGAGCTACAAAATCCTTGAAATTATCACTGGTGGCATCCGGCTCAATAGCAGCTTCATAGGCTGTATAAGAAGTGTCCTCATCATCTAGACTTACCTTCTTAACTTTTCGAATATGCTCTTCAGTAATGTACTTATTCTGATTTAATTTGTGGCTAGTGCATGCGCTTAGAACTAGAGAAAATATACAAATTAGTAATGAGGAATGTTTCATTTTTAAAATCCTTTTCTATGCTATTACTAAATCATAGAACCTCAAATTAAATTTGCAAAAAAAAGCGTATCTCCAGTGTGAGCTATTTGAAGTATTCTGATCCAATGTGCTTAAGTTACAGAAATGACTAAGTAACCTGAACTCTGGATAATAAATCTATCTCCAGCAGCTATTATCAGCGCTAACTGCGATGAATCTGATAGTAATGAGTTTAAAGTGGCTACAGGTGCTTACTAACAGCACTACACCAATAATTGCGGGGATAACTTC
>NZ_PNDU01000034.1:0-10248 GCF_005886635.1 Pseudoalteromonas sp. S558
AATTTAAGGATTGTTGACCTTTTAGGATTAAAATTTGTTCTATCTAGGGCCGCTTTAATCGCGACGCGAGGTTTGTAACCTAGTGGGCTCGGTAACTGCTCCTGCGTTACTCTAATGAATTACATCCTTGTAAGAATAAATCAAAACCGAGCAAAGCTTCCATGTTTTGCTCACTTTCACTTATGTAAATCAGGCTATTTTACAATCCATGGTGTTACTTTTAAAACCTGCGATATATCACCAAGCACTGCGTTATCATCTTCCCAACTATTTTCAACGGCAAAGTAACACACTGACTTTTCACACGTAATGTTCTTATCATCAAATTGGACTGGGCTTTTAAATGTAACAGCAACGCCCTTTTGCTCTGGGAGTAAAAACCACATTAACTTACTTACAAAAAATCCTGACAAATCGGTTAACAGCTCATCAAGTTCTTCGTTAACGATGTACAACGATTGCTTTGAAAATGCTAAACCCTCTAGTTCGTTTGCTTCTATTTGTAGCTTTAATTGGCAATCATGAGAAGGGTTCTGTGGCTCCACTACGATCACGGCTTTATCGCTATCAAGCTGCTTATCAAACGGTAATAGTAACTGGGCTTTATCGGTAAAGTTAAGCGGATACTCGTTTTTTTCGGTTAAAATAGTGCCGCTTTTTATTGCACATGATTCGTTTGTGCCAATGTCACTAATATAAAAATTTACGCGCGCATATTGAAAATCGCCTTTATTAACGACCTTTAATCTGTCGTAAAAACCGTCGTACGACATTACAAACTCTCTCGCATTGGCGTTAAATACCGTCGCACTAAGCAACAACAACGAGATAACATTCGCGCAATTTAGAATACGTTTATTCATCAAAGTAAGCTCTATTTTGGTTGATCATGGTGTTCAATTCTTCAATGTACGCTTCACCACGTTCTGAATACGACATTAAACCCTGCGTTAGTTTTGTGGCCTTGATCTTTTTTTGCTCAAGGCGTAGGTTCTCGCGAATAACGCGTAAATCTTTATAGGCCGAATGCGTGTTTATATTTTTAAAATAAGAATTTATAGCCGCTCTTACCGATTTAAACGCAGCCACTTCATGCGCTGCACCGCTATTACGGCGTCTTGGCACCATGCCACAGCCTTTTGAATAGCACCACTGGCCAAAAAAGTTAAGCCCTATACGTGCAAAACGCGATGTGCCCCACGCAGATTCGTTAGCTGCTTGCATCAACGCTAATTCTTTAGGTATAACATCAACACGACGTAAAGCATGCGCTAGCGTTAATGTATCAAGTGTTGTTGGCAGGCCGTACGATTTTAAAATTTTAACAATATCTTTGCTTTGCTTTTGTTCTAATGACAAATCATTTTGCAGCATCATTTTAGCTATTTCGAGCTTAGCTCGCTGCTGCAGTATTTTTTTATTTTCGGCTTCTACATGTGGGCGAATAAAATCAAAAAAGGCACGTTTTTTTTCTTTTACATCACTGAACTCAGAAAACTTTGGTAATTTTACATTGTGCAGTGGTTTTTCTTTTTTCTTAATTTTTTTAGGTTGTTCAGTCGTTTGTTGATCCGATACAACACCGTCGCTTTGTATAAATGGATACGCAAGCGCCCATATAAAAAAGACGGTTAACAAAAACTGAAAAATAATTTTTAGCATGTACTCTCTCTTTCAAACAACTAATTATGCATGGTTAATACACAAGCATACGAAACGCTATTATACCTAAGCCACTTTATAAACGCGAATAACTATGTTGTGTGTTAATTCGCAATTTATAAGAGCATGAGTATACTGGGCAGAGTTTGATGATATTAACTATGTGTGAGTGAGCAGTATGGATAAACAATGGCAAAGCCGAATAATAGATCAATACAAACACCGCCCTAACGATAATCGTTCACCGTGGCAGATTGACCGTTCTCGTATTATTCACGCAGCTGCGTTTCGCCGCCTACAAGCCAAAACCCAGATTATGGGTATTGGTTTAAACGACTTTTACCGAACACGCCTTACCCACTCTTTAGAAGTATCTCAAATTGGTACCGGCATACTGCGTCATTTAAAAGCGCAGCATAGCGACTTCCCTTACTTTCCATCAACAGGGTTACTCGAAACCCTGTGTTTAGCACACGATATTGGCCATCCTCCGTTTGGGCACGGCGGCGAAATAGCCTTAAATTATATGATGCGTAATCACGGTGGCTTTGAAGGCAATGCACAAACATTACGAATTGTAGCCAAACTTGAGCCCTACAGTAATGGCCATGGAATGAATCTGACTCGTCGTACGTTATTGGGCTTTATAAAATACCCTGCCTTTATTAATACGCTTTGGCACACAATTCCTGATTCAACAATGCCTCGAGCGTTTATAAAAGCCGATGACTGGCGACCAGCAAAAGGAGTGTATAACGACGACAGTGCCATATTCAATTGGATAGTAGAGCCGCTAAGTGAAAACGATAAAGCACTGCTGGGTAACCACGCTACAATTGATAAGTATCGCGCTAAAACAACGTATAAATCACTCGACAGCGCTATCATGGAACATGCCGACGACATCGCTTATGCCGTGCACGACCTTGAAGATGCAATTGCAACTCATGTACTCACTTTAGATGACTGGCAAACGCATGCATTGCCTCAATTAAAGACACTTAACTTTGAGTGGTTAAATAATATGCTGGATTCGCTCACTAAGCGTTTATTTTCAAAACATGACTATGAGCGTAAAGATGCTATTGGTGAGCTAGTTAATACCTTTATTATTCATATACATTTGGATATTCAAAACGATGACTTTGAATGCCCTATTTTAAAGTACACCGCTAAATTAGATGCGCAATACGACAGTGTATTACAAATACTTAAGCATTTTGTATTTCAACGTTTAATACACGATCCTGAAATGCAGCAAATAGAGTTTAAAGGACAAAACTTACTGATAGAGTTATTTACTGCGTTTGCCAGCGATCCGCTGCGTTTATTGCCCGAAACAACACAAGCGCAATACATAGAGGCCGAAAGACAAAATCAAGGCATGCGCATAATTTGTGATTACTTAAGTGGAATGAGCGACGAATATGCCTATAAAACATATCAACGATTGTTTTCACCTATCTAATAGCTAACTAGCTAACTAGCTAGCTAACATTAAAAAAGCTGAGTAAATTAAACTTACTCAGCCTTTTTCATTTTTTAAAGTGTTTTTATAATGACTTTACACCCATGTTGTATAACGTAAAGCCATACATATCAGCGTATAAATCAATTATTTTACTCGTCGGTGTACCTGCACCATGCCCTGCATTCGTTTCTATACGAATAAGCGTAGGATTACTGCCCGTTTGTTTTGCTTGAAGCTCAGCTGCAAACTTAAACGAATGAGAAGGAACTACACGGTCATCGTGATCGCCGGTGGTGATCATGGTTGCAGGGTATTCAACGCCTGCTTTTACATTATGAAGCGGTGAGTAACCTTTTAAGTACTCAAACGTTTTTTTACTTTGCTCGCTCGTGCCATAATCGTACGCCCAACCAGCGCCTGCTGTGAACGTATGGTAGCGCAGCATATCAAGTACACCTACTGCAGGTAACGCAACTTGAAATAAATCAGGACGCTGCGTCATAACTGCACCAACGAGTAATCCACCATTAGAGCCACCGCGAAGTGCTAAGCGATTTTTCGACGTGTACTTTTTATCTTGTAAATACTCAGCTGCCGCAATAAAGTCGTCAAACACATTTTGCTTTTGCAACTTAGTCCCTGCGTTATGCCAGTCTTTACCATATTCACCACCGCCGCGAATATTAGCTACAGCATATACTCCACCTTGCTCAAGCCATACTGCGGTAGTTGAACTAAAACTTGGCGTTAAACTAATATTAAACCCACCATAACCATATAAAATGGTTGGATTTGATCCATCAAGTTTAATACCTGTTTTATAGGTAATAATCATCGGAACTTTCGTCCCATCTTTTGATGTGTAAAAAACCTGCTCAGACGTGTAATCATCGCTATTAAAGTCTATTGCTGATTTGCGATATCCCCCCGACTCACCAGTAGTTACATCAAACGTGTAGGTAGTCCCTGGAGTTTTGTAATTCGTGAATGAATAATATAGCGTTGTTTGATCTCTTTTACCGCCAAAACCACGTGCAGTCCCCACGCCTGGTAATGTAATATCGCGAATTAACTCGCCTTTTTTGTTGTACTGTTTTACCTGCGAAATAGCATCAACCATGTAGTTGGCAAAAAAGGTATCGCCACCTTTTGTAAGGTTTAGCACGTTTTTAGTTTCTGGGATAAAGTCTACCCAATTTTCAGGGCTTGGATTGCTTGCATCAACCATTACCACCTTTTTATTTGGTGCATTAAGGTTAGTCACTAAAAACAGTTTACTGCCTTCGTTATCAACCACTGATGTATCTGAATCTGTATTTCCAACCACCGTTACAAACCCACTGTTTTCTTTTGTTAAGTCTTTTATAAACAGCTTATTGCCAGAAGTAGATGTACTTGCTGAAATAAGTAAATAACGGCCATCATGTGTTACATCAGCGCCAACATAACGATGTTTTTGCGCATCTGTTTCTCCAAATACAACTTGATCAGTTAGCTGATCAGTGCCTAACTTATGGTAGTAAGCTTTGTGCTGATCCGTTTTAGCCGAAAGCTCACTACCTTTCGGTTTTTCGTAACTTGAGTAGTAAAAACCTTCGTTGCCTAGCCAATCAATACCACTAAACTTAACATCAACAAGGGCCTCTTCAACTTGCTTTTTTGTTTTGGTATCAATAACTATAATTTTGCGCCAATCACTACCGCCTTCAGATATTTGGTACGCGAGCAAAGAGCCATCTTTTGAAAATGATAAATCCGACATAGACGTTGTACCATCGTCACTAAACGTGTTCGGATCTAAAAATACTTCAACTTTGCCGCCATCTTTGCTGCGATATAAAACGTATTGGTTTTGCAAACCATCATTTTTATAAAAGTAGGTGTAATCACCTTCTTTAAACGGAGGCCCTATTTTTTCGTAATTCATTAGTTTTTCAAGACGCTGCTTTAGCTTATCTCTATAAGGCACCTGCTCTAAATACGAGAACGTTAAATTATTCTGTGTTGTAACCCAATCGGCAGTCTCGCTGCTCATGTCATTTTCTAACCAACGATATGGGTCAGCGACGGCCTCTTCAAAATAAGTATCAACCACATCGCCTTTTTTAGTCTCTGGGTAAACAACTGAATTTACTTGCTTCATTGGTGCTTGTACTTCTTTTTTGGCTGCTGTGTTAGTTGGCTCTGAACAACCGCTAAGTGCCACAATTACTGCACATGCTAGAGTTTGCTTTAACATTATTAGTTCCGCTTCATTTATTATTGATAGTAAGCTTAAGTTATTAACTTTCAGCACTTTTGTCTATTTAGATGCGGTCAATGCCATTTGTCGTTGTAAACAAATGTAAATTTAGGCTTTAATAGCCCATGATCCTCATTAAAATAATAAACGAGCTATATATGGAAAATCCACATCCTAAGTTCAAAAACTTTAACGCTTTTTATCCTTATTATTTAAAAGAACACCGCAATGTTATTTGCCGCCGTTTGCACTTTATTGGCAGTACATTGGTCATTGTCGTAATAGCAATCGCCTTAATAAAATCACAATATACTTTATTATGGTTATTACCTTTAATCGGCTATGGATTTGCTTGGGTAGGACATTTCTTTTTTGAAAAAAATCGCCCTGCTACTTTTAAACACCCTTTTTACAGTTTGTGGGGAGATTGGGTCATGTTTAAAGACATACTGATTGGTAGAATTAAATTTTAGCCATTACTTTATCGCTATCTATGGCAGCCCAATATAAGTCGCCTTCAGATAACCCTAAGCGTAATGAAGTACTTGAGCCTAAATGGACTGACGATTTAACGGACGCTACGTGTACGGAAAAATAGAAATAAAGTGCTAAGCGCCAAACACAGAACTTAAAGTAGTTAAAAATACAAAAGCCACCGATTAGGTGGCTTTTTAATGCAAGTTGCTATTAAATCTATAATTAGATTTTAGTTAACCAGCCGTGCTTGTCTTCACTTTTACCCCATTGAATATCGTTCAATGCTTGGCGAAGACGCGCAGTCGTTGGGCCTGGCTCGCCAGTACCTACTTTGTATTCTTTATCGTTATGAATAAACGTACCCACAGCAGTTAGCACAGCCGCAGTGCCCGAAAGCGCCGCTTCAGTACCTGGTTTGGCAGCACGCTCTAGCAGCTCAGTTACGTTAAAGTTACGCTCGCTTACCGTCATACCTAAATCTTTTGCAATGGTTAAAATACTGTTGCGTGTAACGCCGTGTAAAAACGTGCTATCAAGCGCTTTAGTAATAATTTCGTTGCCATCAATTAAAATAAAGTTAGCCGCGCCGGTTTCTTGTACGTCGCCACCTGGGCAAAATAAAATTTGATCAGCTTGGTACTTAGTTCGTGCAGCGCTAATAGGTGCTAGTGCACTGGCGTAGTTACCACCACTTTTTACCATGCCCATGTGCGGGGCACAGCGCATACCATCTTCTTCAAGCAGAACGCGAAGTGCAGTTGCACCACCTGCGAAGTAATCACCTACTGGCGAAAGCAATGTATATAAAAGTGAGCTCATCGATGGCGCTGCCGCTTTACCAATGGCAGCTTCAGTACCAATGTGTGTTGGGCGAATATACATAGAGCCCGGTGGTAATGGCGTTTCACCAGCGTATTGACGAACAATATCAATAATCATGGTTTTTAGCATATCGCTATCAAAACTCGGTAAGCTTAAAAGCGCTGAGCTTTGTTGCATACGTGCAATGTTTGCATCCATTCTAAAAAGATAAACAGAACCATCTTCATGACGAAAAGCTTTTAATCCCTCAAAACATGTACTTGAATAATGAAGAACGTGCGCACCAGCATGAAGTTCAAGTTTATCGCAAGGGACAATTGAGCTTTCGCTCCATTTATTATCAGAAAAACGAGCTTGAATCATCTGCGGCATAAACACAGTACCAAATGCGGCCATTTTAATCTCTCTTGTGTGGTCTATTTTTCTCCATTGTATGACATTCATGCATCATTTAACCATAGCTAAAGTAAGGCTTTTTTAATTAACCAGAAGAATTTTTTGCACATACTGTTCATAAATCAACCGCATTAGGCACTATAGACAAAAAATCCAATGCACAATTACGCATTGGATTATTTTGTTTGCTAAATTTATTTAAACGAGTATCTAATAATACGTTTTAATACCGAGGTATACTGCCTAAAAAAGCCACCCGTATGATAATCAATACCGTGTTTTTTCAAAACAGCTTGTACTTGTGGTGCAACTTCTTGATAGCGCGAAGACGGCATATCAGGAAATAAGTGATGCTCTATTTGGCAGCTCAAGTGCCCTGTTAAAACATGAAACCAATGCGACCCTTTAATATTAGACGAGCCCAGTACTTGGCGGTAATACCACTGCCCTTGGGTTTCGTTTACGCAGTCTTCTTGTTTAAAGGTCTGCGTTTCTTCAGTAAAGTGACCACAAAATATTATGGTTGATGTCCATAAATTGCGGATTAAGTTAGCTACTAAATTCCCCGCCAATACCCATAAAAATAAAGGCCCTGCAAGTAACGGAAAGATCACATAATCTTTAATTAACTGGCGAGCGCCTTTACTAAAAAAGCGTTGCTTTAATGTAGAGTGTGAAACAAGCCCTTCACGGTTTTCTTTCTTTTTACCAATAAAAACACGCTCTGCAGCTAGCTCGTGATACGACACGCCCCACTGAAATAACACACTTAGATTAATATACGTAAAAAACTGCCATACATTTTTAAAGCGCCATTTAAAGTCATCGCTTAAACGCAACAAGCCATAACCAAAGTCTCTGTCTTTACCAATAATATTTGTATACGTATGGTGTTCAAAGTTATGAACGCGGTGCCAACTTTGTCCATCGCACGCTATGTCCCACTCATAATGTTGTGAGTTAAGTTGCTTGTCGTTCATCCAATCGTATTGACCATGCATTACATTGTGGCCAATTTCCATATTGTCTAAAATTTTAGCCAGCGCTAATAGCAGCACGCCTGCAACCCACAATAATGGCTGAATAAAACCAAGCATTAGCAAAATTCGCCCACCCCATTCACACACTCGCTGTTTGCGCACAATAGAGCGAATATAGTCAGCATCTTGTTGGCCAACTTTGCCAAGGGTATCCATTTTAATGGTATCTAGCTCGCTTGCTAGCATGTCATAGTTAATGTTTTTCATAATTGTAACTCCAAATCACTAACAGGTTGGCTTACGCAAAGTTGGATTAATTGCTCGCCGTTGTCACTCAATTCACCTGTTTTTAAGTTACGTACCACGCCAGACTTTTTAATACATTGGCATTGATGGCAAATACCAATACCGCAACCGCGTTTAACGGGGAGCTTTTTTTCTTCAAACTGAGTCAGTAAAACATCGTTGCCCGATACAACATGGGCACTGGCGTTAATTTTTACATTAAATTCGCTGTCGTCGTTTAAGCTAGGTAGCGCCAAACCAAAGGCTTCTTGGTAGTAATTTAGCCTATGCGTTTTAGCAAAATCATCCACCGTTTGCATAAATGCTGCAGGGCCACAGCAGTAAATGTCTGGGTTTTCCCACGGCTTAATATTGCTGGTTATATCGCTTGATTGCTCACGCGTTAATAATAAAAACGAAAAATGCTCAAATTGCGCCGCAAACTCACTTAGCTCATCAACACATTGATGCTCAGTGGCTTTTGCGTAATACACTAACAACACTTTTTGCATCGTTTGGCTTAAGTAATCATCAAGCATAGCCAGCATAGGTGTTATACCCGACCCACCGGCAACAAAAGTAGCCGGTGTATGTGTATTTTTAAATACAAAGTCGCCACTTGGCGCAGAAATATTGCACCACAAACCCGCTTTTAATGCGCTACAGAGTAAGCCAGTAAAGCGCCCTTGCGTATTAGTTTTGATCAGCAAACGTACTAATCCAGTATTTTTAAATTGCTGAGTGCTTGAAGCCACGGTAAAAACGCGTGTTAATAATCGCCCATTAATTTCAACCGTTAAACTTATATGCTGCCCTGACGTATGTGCCTGCCATTGTTTGCTTGGCTTAAGTTGCACACTTAAAAAACCGCCATCAAGCACAGCGGTACTAACTACTTGCGCTCTAAATTGCCCTGCACGCCACGCAGGTTTAAACACCTGCATTATTGGCTCTATATAGCCTTTAAAACTTTGATGGTGTAAAAACCATTTTGAAAATTGGTTTAATACTTGAGTTATCATGGTTAAATCTCTATCAAATCTTAATTATTTTGAACTTACACGTGTACGCCCAAACTTCAGCGCACAAGTGTACGCTGAAGTTTTAAGTTTTCAACCCCAATAGAGTAATTATTCAATTGTTAGCTGCAGGACTATTTTATATTTAAAAAATCGATTTCCCGCGATGAATCGTATGTATACTCATTGAGTAAATACATTAAAACTTATTAAGAGAGTAAGCATGTTTTCGATATTTAAATCAGATCCAACAAAAAAATTACGCAAAGAATACGATATAAAACTAGAGCAAGGCATGCAGGCACAGCGTAAAGGCGATATTAAAAGCTACGCTATGTTAAGCGCAGAAGCCGAAAAAATATGGAGTGATATAGAAGCGCTTGAAGCTAAAAAAAACAAATAAATGTATGTATTTAAACGTGTCCGCTCTACTTTAAAAGTCAGAAGACACGTTTAGTAAAACAAATTATAAACTCGTATTCCCCCCCTTTTATACAGACTTAAAATTTCCTGATAATCCACTAAGTAAACATGATCTGAACCAATAGTTTTGGATACCTCATTAAGTGAGTAAATTAAAGCTAAGCTAGACAGCCACTTTAATTATACAAATAATATCGCGCCACTAAATTTATTTTTTTGTGCTAAGAGTTCATCTCTTTTTATATATTTACTCGGGTGCCACACATTAAATAAGTCATTATCACTCTTAAACCTAAATTACACGAATGAAAATGACTGCATGATGCAGTTTTAACTTTTTACTGAAGCGTTTAAACTTTATGCTAATAGCTTTTCACAATTACTTATATTAGCTCGCCGTTTTCTGCTTAAGTTTTCACAATAACTTGCTTGTGAGGTCGGCCTGCCTACTGCGCCATGAAATACGCGTGT
>NZ_PNDU01000340.1:0-1696 GCF_005886635.1 Pseudoalteromonas sp. S558
CGATATCGGCAAACAATGTTTCTTGGCGATAAAGCGGTAAGCCAAACTGGTATTTACACATGATTATTTGACTCAGTAAGCTGGGTGTGGCGATACTTTTTGGAATGGCTGTTGCGGGTATCG
This sequence comes from Pseudoalteromonas sp. S558, assembly GCF_005886635.1. Classification (NCBI taxonomy): domain Bacteria; kingdom Pseudomonadati; phylum Pseudomonadota; class Gammaproteobacteria; order Alteromonadales; family Pseudoalteromonadaceae; genus Pseudoalteromonas; species Pseudoalteromonas sp. S558. The sequence continues at coordinate 124 of NZ_PNDU01000340.1, forward strand.
GGGCGATTTTTACCACACTTTCAATGCCTTCACGCTCACAATGACGGCACGTGTATTTCGGGCGAATGGTTTTAATCACTTTGATATGCGCTGGCACAAACTCTAAGGCTTCGCTGCTACTTTCACCCATTTTGTGCAAGGGGCTTTGACAGCAATCACACACTTTGTCACCCTCATTGAGGTCAACAACCACCTCAACTCGCGGTAACTGCGCTGGCAGTGGCCTGCGTTTCGGTTTGGCTTTTTCTTTCTTTACTAAGGGGGATGTGGCCAAGAGCGCTTTATCATGTTCATCAAGGATGTCTTCTGCTTCATTAAAGCGCTCTCCGGCACCTGGCATCTTTTCTGATTTTTTGGCGTATTCTTTGGCAAGCTTCGCGTTATAAGCTTGCAGCAATTCGTGAATTTGCGCATCTTTTTCAGCTAATTCTTCATCTTTTTTAGCGACGACTTGTTGCAACTCATGCAGCATGCGCTTAAGTTGCTCTGGGTCGTCAGGAAGTGAGTGGGCATCAATTTTCATGCTCGCAATTTACCAGAATTTGACGTTATTTTCTTGCTTAACGCAAAGATAAAACAGACGATGTGGCAACGATCATTTACTGTCAATATGATCGATTAGAGCATGGATTGATACTGCAATTCTTCATGCCCTAGCACAGCATATCCCGACAACAACCAATCCAATTGTTGAGCGCTGAGTTCATATTCTTGCAAGCTGATTTTGTTTGGCCATTTGAATTTTTGTTTTTCTAAGCGCTTATACCACAAAGCAAACCCCGTTTTATCCCAGTACACTAATTTGAGTTTATCTTTCGCTTTGTTGCAGAATAAAAATAATGCGCCAGTATAAGCATCACGTTCAAGTTCGCCTTCAACGAGTGCGACGAGACCATCAATGGATTTTCGAAAATCCACAGCATCGCGGTATAAGTATATACTTTGAGGTTCAACAAACATTTTCATCAGGCAAACTCGTGTAGCAATTGATTGAGATAAGTTGCAGGCGTTGTTGATGGTAAGCTGACTTTTACTTTACCGACCACAAGGGTTATCGGCTGTTGCGGCTTAATAACACCACTTTTTTTAGTGATTTTGGCGCGAACAAAATTGTCAGGTAATACTTTTAGCTTGTTTTTTGCGGCATAAAATGTAGTTTTTGATAAAGCATTTTGCTGACAATACTCAGTGATAGTTAAATCACTGGCTTGTTGCTCTTCGATAATATTGCGCCACTGCTCAGGGCTACGTGTTTTTCTCATGACTATCTCCTCATTTAAATTGGAAATAGCTTAATCATTTTGACGAATTACTGGCAGGTGTACTTTGCTAGACGCTTACGCTTGAATGTCGCATTATTGATTGTATTAATTGCTAATTTTATTCTTTGGCTAGCAGGTTTAACAGCAAAAACATTGAATGTATATAGATGCGTTAAGGCGAATACGATAAATAATAGAAACGTGCTGTCTAGTTTTAGTTTAGGAACGCAATACTTCGAAAATTTGGTTATAAAATAAAACTAAAAACTTTTTCAGAAGCACTCAAGCAATTAAATCAGGCATTGATCAGA
>NZ_PNDU01000341.1:0-10302 GCF_005886635.1 Pseudoalteromonas sp. S558
GGTATTAAAGAACTCACTAACGACGTTAAAAATTATTTATATAGAACAACTATGTATCATAATTTTAGCCTTGTTATTGCGCTATTTTCTTATCGCTATAATAGATCACTAATTTAATGCAATTGGTATAAAAAACGGACACTGGCTATTTACCTTCAATAAAGTATTGATGAAACGAAATAAAATCAATACTCTACAAACCTAGTTTGAACAGGTAACTTAACTTTATGAAAACCACTATTAATGACGTAGCAAAACATGCCGGCGTATCAATAAAAACCGTCTCGCGTGTAATTAATAACGAAACGTCAGTTCGCGATCACACCCGAGAAAAAGTAATGGTCTCTGTTAATGAGTTAAACTATCATCCTAACTTAGCGGCCAGAAGCTTAGCGGGTACAAAGTCTTACAGCATTGCCTATATATATGATAATCCAAATGCTTATTACATAATCGATATGCAAAATGGGATATTAAACGCGTGTAAAAAGCACGGATTCGAATTACTGATCCATCCATGTAACGCAAAAGAAGAACGAATTATTGACGAGATCACGAGTATGGTTAAACATACGCGGATTGCAGGCGTGATGTTAACGCCGCCTTTTTCTGAAATGCCTCTATTTGTAGAAAAGCTCGCACAGCTTGATGTAAAAATAGTGCGTGTTTTGTCTGGCAATACCGCACCAGACAATCTCACCCCCTGCATTATGATAGACGACAAACTTGCCTCTAAAACAATTACAGAACACCTAATTACAAATGGCCATAAACGTATAGGTTTTTTGGCCGGTGGCGCAGAGCATAACTCAACAAAAGAGCGCCTTGAAGGCTATAAAGACGCACTACAACAACACAACATCAATATAGATAAACGCCTTATTGTTGCGGGTGAATATTCATTCGAATCAGGAGTAGAAGGCGCTAAAACATTAATAGCCCTGACAGATAAACCCACTGCTATTGTGTCATGTAATGATGAAATTGCAGCCGGTGCACTTTTTGCTGCAAGACTATTAAATATTGATATACCAGAGCAGTTATCAATAACGGGGTTTGAAAATAGCCCATTCTCACGTCAAACCTGGCCTAAATTAACAACGGCAAACCAACCAAACGATAAAATAGCCGAAGATGCTGCCAATTTATTAATTGCACAAATACGCAACGGGGATGATCGCGACATAGTCAAAAAATATATCCCAGAGCTTATCGTGCGTGATTCCACTACACAAATAAACTAGACCCGAAAAGCCGTTAACTTGCACGGTTTTCAGTTAAAAATCCTATTTGATCGTTGCTATTTAAGCCGCGATTAAATAGGACTCTTGTCCTGAATGTTTACTACCACGTTTAAATGAACCCTTGCCTTTTTTAGCTTTAACCACTTGTGGTTTGAATAATTTAGAGGTTACTAATGCTGCTAGTGCATTGTGATTTATTACACCTCGGCCAGTGTCGACTGCACTGTTGCTTGGTGTTTTCATTTTAGATTTTTTAGCCATATTTTTTCCTACGTTTAATAATAATGGTACTACTGAGATGGCGATTGTAGACGTAATTTTCAACCGCGCAAGCAATTTTTAGCGTCAGTTTACTGTTTTATTAGAATAAAAAAGCATAAAAAAAGCGCAGTAAATAACTGCGCTCGTTGTTAATTTTTTAAGTATCAAGTTATGCTTTAACTAATTAAAACTCAAAGCTTATTTTTGCATAATACGTTCTGCCGTCAAAGCCGTAAGGTAATGCACGTACAGGGTATTTAAATGCACCATTAGTAATAGCATTAAGCACCTCATCATCCCCTAACTCATCTGGCGTTTCGTCAAACACATTATCTGCACCTACCGAAAGCGCAAATATATCATTGATTTGGTAGCTCACATTTAAATCAACTAATACCGCAGATTCAACCGTACTGGTTGCTTTAAACGAACCATCTGTTGCAAGCTCTATATGATCGTTACCAAAGTATTTTACGTCTGTTTCACCAAAATAGTTAAAACGCACTGTTGAAGTATACGCATCACGCTCATAGTCAAACGTCAGCGTTGCCCGCTCACCTGGTTGCCCATCGGTCAAAAAGCTACGCTGTAAGTCATCAAGCGCTACATTTTGTGGAATACCTTCAGAGGCATTTACACCATCTATTTTAGTATCGTTTAAGTTACCCGCAAAAGTAACGCCTAAGTTACCACCTTCAAGCTCTGTACGGTACGAGGCAATAACATCAACGCCTTGCGTAGTCGAATCAACAGAGTTAGAAAAGTAGTTAGCTTGCACAGCACCCGTTGCTTGCAAAGCCGCCACTGCTTGAGCACTAAAAGCAACGTCATCTGCCGAAAGTAAGCTACCTAAGTTAATACGGTCTTTTATTTCTACACGATAAAAATCAACCGTCAATGAAAGCTCACTGCTAATGTCATAAACAAAACCAGCACTTAAGTTAGTCGATGTTTCTAGTTCTAAGCTATCAACACCTAAAGCACTTGGAAAAGCCGAGCCAGTTGTGGCTGTAAATGACTGAGTCAACGTACCGTCAGAGCCTAAGTTAGTCGTAAAAGCAGTGTAACCACTTTGTTGTAGTGATGGCGCTCTAAAACCGGTCGATACAGCACCACGAACAGCAAAATCGTCGTTAACTTCGTAACGTGTTGCTAATTTACCAATGATGTCGTCACCCGCGTTAGAAAAATCTTCGTAACGTAAAGCACCGCTCACATTCCATGCATCGGTTATCATCGTTTCTAAATCTACGTAAACTGCATAGCTATAGCGGTCGGCCTCATTAGAGGCCTCAGGACGAAGTCCGTTATAAGCTTGAAAACCACATTGTGCAAATTGACTAGGATCGTTAACCGATGGATAAGACGTATCCATATTGGCTAAACCACATGCATACGATGCTTCGCTGCCAGGTACAATTTCATAATTTTCTTTACGGTATTCAGCGCCAAATGAAACATATAATGGTTCATTACCTGTATCAATAATACCGCTTATATCCATATTTAACGTTGTTTGATCAAACCTAAAGCCACCAGAGTAGCCACCTGTAGGGCCTGAATTTGCTGCTATATCGGCATCTGTTGCACCTGGATTATTCACTAAGTACTCTGCCGCGTAGGAAGCGTTTAGTGTGTTACGCGATGTAAAGTCATATTGATTTTCACCATATACAGCAGATACATCGTAAAACCAATCGGCATTTATCTCACCTTTAAAGCCAACAGCAACTGAAATGTCTTGGGCCTCGTTGTATATACGCGGTAAAAAACCATCGCTGTATACTTGTGTTACATTTTTTGATGCTTCGTTAAAGTTACGGTAAAAACCGTTACCTAACGCAGTGCGCTCAGAGTAACCACCAAACGAATAAAGCTCTGCATCACCAAATGGCAGTGCCATGTTATAAAATAATGAAGTAAACTCGCTTTCAGAGTTACCTTGCCCCCAGCGCACGTCTTTTGAAAGCGTCCCTGGCGCAACATTTAACGAACCACCTGTATCGCGCTCGGCACGGTTAGTGCCATCTGCATCACGATACTCAAGCGATAAATTAATAAATCCGCCTTCGTTTCCTAAATCAAAACCACGGTTAATACCGGCTGAAATGGTATCGCCATCGCCTTCACTGGTGCTTCCGTATTGTACAAACCCTGTTGTAATGCCTGTTGAATTATTAAGTGATAGGTTAATTACACCCGCAATCGCATCAGAGCCATACTGTGCAGCAGCGCCATCGCGCAGTACTTCAACACCTTTTAAAGCGGTAAGTGGAATTGCATTCATATCGGTGCCTGCAGCGCCTGCGCCTACAGTACCATTAAGGCCAAAAATAGATTGATTATGACGACGTTTACCATTTACAAGAACAAGTGTTTGATCAGGCTGTAAGCCACGAAGCGTAGCGGGTCTAAATAAATCAGAGCCATCTGACACCTGCGTACGCGAAAAGTTAAAAGAGGGTGCTGTTGCTTGTAGGCTTTGACCAAGCTCTGTAAACCCGCCTTTATTTAAATCATCAGCGTCAATTAAATCGATAGGAGACGAAGACTCTGTTGAAGTTCGATTAGATACCCGCGAGCCGAGCACAGAAATTTGTTCGATATTTTTTTTTGCTTGTACCGGTGCTTCTTGTGCATTAACAATACTTGGTGCGCTAAAGGCAAAAGCAATGGCTACAGCGAGTGTATTTAAACGATATGTTGGCATAATGGTGACCCTGTTTTTCTGTTTTTATAATATGTGTGAGGTTGTAATAGTCACAACCTGTTGCAAACATCCTAGCAACATATACAACCAAAAAGAAATGAAAAAATTAAATAATTGGTCTAAGTATGCAAACAAGTTCAAATACAGGAAAAAACCACCTCAAACAGACTAAAATAACCACAACTAAAGCATTAAATTGCAGGACTCAATTAATTAACCTTATATTTACATTGTGTTTTTTTTAACTAGCCTCTGTTTTTATTGGTAACAAGCACCGAATGCTTGTACCTTCATCTAATACACTGTTAACTTCTATTGTTCCATGATGATCACGTACCATAGCGTACACCAGTGTCATCCCCATCCCAGTACCTTGTCCTATATCTTTTGTTGTATAAAAGGGGTCAAACATATGTGCTTGGGTATATTCACTCATACCACAGCCATTATCTTTCACTTCGATGCAAATGTGTCCAGAAACTTCAAAAACATTCACTTCAATTACACAGTTTTTAGCATTTTTAAACTCGTATGCTTGGCTTGCATTCATTAATAAATTTACAAAAATTTGATTAATTGACGATAAATTACAAGTAATGCTGGGCACCGAATCGAAGTGAGTTTTAATTTTGCATAATTTAAGCTGGCTGCTAAGCAATTTTAATGCGTTATTTGCAGCCTCGATTACATTCGCTTGCTGTTTATCTTGGCTTATTGACGGGTGAGCAAAGTTTAATAAATTATGCACTATGTGCTTAATACGACTAAGGCCCTCTACACTATCGTCTATTTGTTCTAACAAATCGCAACCGATCCATGAAAAGCGTTGCCGCTCATTTAAAAGGGCCAGTTCAATTTTATAATCACGACTAGCAACATCTCCCTTTAAATATTGATCATTAAGTTCTAGCAGCGCAAATATGTTGGGGGCTACCTGCTGTAAACCTTCAATGTTACTCATAGCATAGGCTAGCGGATTATTTATTTCGTGCGCGACTCCAGCACAAAGGGTCCCTAGCGTTGCCATTTTTTCAGTTTGAATAAACATCTTTTGTTGATACTCTAGATCTGCTATCTTTTTTTGTAATTCATTATTAATAGCGACTAAAACGCGGCTTTTATCTTTTAGTAGCGACTCTGCCGCTAAACGTTTTTTTTGTTCATTCAAAAAAGCCTGCTCAAAACCGCTACCTGATCCATTCATAGCTCGCACCCTTATACTTGTTAATAAGTAAGATGTAGTTGCCTAAGTTTAATAACGCAACTCAATTTTTTTTTAAGCTACGCTTAGTAAATATGTTATATCAGTTTTAGGATTAAATGTGTTCAAACTAGGGTTACGTAACGGGGTAAAGCAATGACAAACTCAACAACACACACACCAGCTAAATATGTAGATGTTCTGTGCGTCGATGATGACGAAATTGTATTGCGTTCCTTAATGCGTTTGCTCAAAACAAATGAGCTAACTGTTATTATTTCTGATAACCCTGAAAAGGCATTAAAACTTTTTGAAAACCATGAATTTGGTTTAATCATTAGCGACATGCGCATGCCACAAATGAATGGCGCACAATTTTTAGAAAAAGCCCGTGCTTTAGCACCAAACACACAACGTATTTTATTGACCGGTTATGCCGACATAGAAACAACCTTAGCGGCTGTTAACCAAGGCCAAATCAACGGTTATATTCAAAAACCTTGGCAAAACGACTTACTGCTGCGCAGTATTAATAACAGCCTCGAAAAATTTGCATTAAAAAATCAAAATAAACTATTAGAAGAACAAGTTAAAACACAAAACCAAGAACTCCTCGAATTAAATAACTCATTAGAGCAACGCGTAGAAAAGCGTACTCAACAAATTAAACAAGTGCTAAAAAAGCTCGAAGCAGCTAACGAGCGAGAAAAACACGAACACAAAGCAACCGTTGAGCTACTTTATAATTTTATTAACGCTAATCCATACCTTGATGGGAACAAAGCACAAAATATTGCAAATACATGTACACAAATAGCGTTATATTTAAACCTATCACAAGCAAGTATAGATCTTGCCCCTATGGCTGGTTACTTAGCCCAAATAGGGCTACTTGCAATGGATCCTGAACTTTATAAAAAGCCGGTTAGTAAACTAAACGAATTACAACGTAAAACATTTTATACGCATCCAAGTACCGCACAATTAATGCTAATGCCCGCCACACATTTGCACGACTTATCGGATGCCATTTATTATCAGTTTGAACGCTACAACGGTAATGGTATGCCAAAAGGACTTGCTGGAAATGATATTCCTATTGGTGCTATGGTACTTGGTTTAGCACGCGACTACTGGGATGCATTTGAACTCAGTAATGCAGTAGATGAAAAAGATCGCCACACAAACGCATTAGAAAATGTAAAACTTTACAGTGGTACATTTTATCATCCTAAAATTGTACGCGCCTTAGAAGCCAGCCAAGCTAAAATGAGCGAGCAAAAAAGTACGGCTGGTTCAGTACTTATTTGCACAGCATCCGAACTTAAGGAAAATATGGTACTTGGCCATGCTTTACACAGCCACGCCGGTATAATGCTGCTACCTAAAGGTCATGTGTTTGTTCGTAAATCAATAGAAAAGCTTCAGCAGCTTGAAGCAAAAAAACCAACGCCCTTTAGAATAATGGTTAAAACTGCTAAATGATTGATCTAAATTAGGCTTTTATTCGTTACAATGGGCTTAAATAGTCTGATATCCATTAAAGAAGTTTGCCTCAGGCTTAAAACACTCATTACAAAATTAACCTAGCTTGAAGGAGCACAACGTGTCGCGATTTTCTGCCGTAACCGATAATCCCCACGACGGGCGTTTTAATCAAAAAACGGGAATATTACTTACCAACTTAGGAAGCCCCGACGCCCCCACCGCTGCTGCTTTACGAATTTATCTACGTGAGTTTTTATCTGATCCTCGCATAGTAGAAATTCCTCGTTTAGTGTGGATGATCATATTACATGGCATTATTTTGCGTGTGCGCCCTAAGCGTTCAGCAAAATTATATAAAAGCATATGGACCGAAAATGGCTCACCTCTTACTCATATTACTCGCCAACAAAGCGTTAAATTAAATGCATTATTAAAAGAGCAAGGGTACACCAATACAGAAGTTGTTATGGCGATGCGCTATGGCAATCCGTCAATCGAAGCTGGTCTTGAAGAGCTTAGAAACAAAGGCTTAACCCGTATCATTATATTGCCAATGTACCCTCAGTATTCTAGCCCAACAACAGGCTCGACGTTTGATGCTGTATCAAGTGTATTACGTAAATGGCGCTGGGTGCCTGAACTACATTTTATAAATGGGTATCATAAAAATACACGTTATATTGAGTCCTTGGCCAATAGTATTAGCGAAGATTTAGAAGCTAATGGAATGCCACAAAAACTGGTTTTTTCATACCATGGTATGCCTCAGTTGTTTTTAGAGCGAGGCGATCCTTACCATTGTTTGTGCCTACAAACCACGCGTTTAGTCGTAGAAAAGTTAGGCCTTGATAAAGACAACGTAATTAGTACGTTCCAAAGTCGATTTGGTAAGGCCGAATGGTTAAAACCATACACAGATGCAACCCTTGAAAGCCTTCCAAGTGAAGGAATAAAAGACGTAGCCATAATCAGCCCTGCTTTTAGCGCAGACTGCTTAGAAACTTTAGAAGAGCTGGAAGGCGAAAACCGCGAAATTTTTGAAGAAGCGGGTGGCGAAAAATACCGTTATATAGCAGCCCTTAACGACAGAGACGACCACATCAATGCAATTTTTGATGTGTTAAAACCGATGTTATAAGCGTTTATAAATAAAAAGCATTTAGCGAGTCAATTGTACCCGCTAAATGCACAATCCTTTATGTCCCCCTTATTCTCGCGTGAGCAAGCCCGACCATACAACCTCTGCTTATAATTTACCTGTAAACGCGCAGCTTGCTGGCGTGTAAAACGCAGTGTTTAAAATATCTTAACAATAAGAAGCTATCGCTTTTCGCGTGAGCAAGCCCAACCCTACAACTCTCCGCTAATAATTTACCTGTAGACGCAAAGCTTGCTGGCGTGTAAAACGCAGTGTTTAAAATATTAAGCATCTCTGTTTTGGCATAAACCAATCTTATATTCACTGAAAACAGCCACTCATTATCTGCACACATATTATTCATAGCCATAAGTTCTCGATATTAAAGACAAAAAATCAACTTTATTTTTAAATTTAATTATTCAGTAAATTAGGCTTTTTAGTATTGTATTTAACTAAACAATGAAGTTCCCATAAAAACTCCAACCCAGTGTAAATACAGGAAAAAAACCAATACCAAATAATAAAAAAAGGATGGGAATAGAATAACTTTATATTAAAGAAGGGATTAAAAAATTAATTGTTACCACTTTTTGATTACATTTATTTTCTTGATCTAATCTAACTTATACTATAAAACGTAACGCTCAATTAACTTAAAGCGCGAAAAGAGAAACAAATGAAGAGGTCTATTGCCTTAACCATAGCAATTTCGTTATCAGCCTTTGCTATTTATCAACTATTTGTTAACAACGATGATGTTACAGAGCGTAGTGCACCAATCGCTATTGACATAGTACCGGTGAGTAGTTTGTCGGCTCAAAATACACATGCGCCTCTACCTATTGATATGAGTAACGATCCGATAATTTCGAAAGCAAGCGCGCCAACACTTCAAAATGTGCCATTTAACGAGTTTGACGCAGTGAATCGTCTTTCAGATAAAGCCAAGCAAGTACTTATAAACGCAAAGGTACTGCCTACTGATTTGCACAATGAAGCATATGTAGAGTTTGATTTAAGTTCATTACGCGCCTTAAAAACGGGCGAAAATTTTGATTTAGCCATTCCTCAAACAACCGAAACGTACACCGCCGAAGTAACGAATGTAGTAAGTGCCGAAAATGGCGATAAAAGCATATTTGGCACAGTAACCGGAGTCGACGGGCAAATGCACAATACGGTCCTAACCGTAGGAAAAGACGCCGTTTACGGCCAATTTACGGCACCAAGCGGTAACTATGTATTTGAAAGCAAAGGCCAGTATGGCTGGATAGCGGCTAAGCGTGATTTATATAAAAGTCACATAGAACACGATGTGAGTACGCCAGAGCAAAAAACAGATAAAACCGTAGACATATTTGCACCAAAAGCAGATGACAAACCGTAAGCTAAAAAGTTAAACCACAACAAGAGTAAGGTAATACAACAATGAAAAAATTAATCACCACAACCGCTGTTGCTGCAGCATTATGCATGACAAGTATTGTACAAGCAGAAACTATCGATATTGGTATTTTATATACTGATCAATCAGCAGCGGCAACAAGCAATATTGATACAAAAATAAATCAACTAATTGCTTTTAGTAATCAGGTATATAGCCAAAACGGTGTAGACATTACTCTACGTTTAGTAGGTAAGAAAAACCTAGGTGACTACGCAGTAACACCATCAGAGCAATGGTTAAATTCAATCACTAACAGCAGCTACGTAGACGGCCTTCGTTCTGATTGGAAAGCGGATATGGTTGCAGTACTAGGTACTGGCCAAAGTGCTGGTAATGGACTTATTTCATGTGGTTTAGCGTGGGTTGGTCAAGGTACAAATGGTAACTTATATAACTCAATGAGTAATAACATGTACTCAATCAGTGCGATTGACTGTGGCGCAACAACTTTCCTACATGAGCTAGGCCACAACCAAGGTTTAGCGCACTCTCGTAGACAAGGCGATACTTCTGGTGGTGTATATACAGACGGTATGGGTCATGGTGTACAAAACAACTTTGCAAGTATTATGGCTTACCCACATGTATTTGGTAGCGCAACACAATACGACTACTTTTCAAATCCAAACTGGGCTGTTGGCGGCGTACCATTTGGCGTAACCAACGAGTCATATGCTATTCGTACTATAAAAGCGACTAAAACAAGCATCGCTAATTTTAAGTAAAAAGCTGATTGTAAAAGTGGGCTAATTACCCACTTTTACACTTTATACCAATTGCATTAAATTAGTCATTATTATAGCGATAAGA
>NZ_PNDU01000342.1:0-691 GCF_005886635.1 Pseudoalteromonas sp. S558
ACCAGCTACGTATATTGAACCGGCCTCCCATGGCTGATGATTTGGCTCAATGTCTGCTAAGTTAGTATTTGCGGATTGCTGAGGTAGTTGAAAAATATTGGCAGCGTAAGTTTGTGAGTAAAACAATATGCCAACGATAATTATGAGCTTAATCATATCAAATTCCTTTTAATTGGAGTTCCATTACTTTTTAAATCAAGCCCAATTTTTAGTTGATTACAAGGTGAAGGATTGAATTTTTCAGAATTATCACAGAGTGATTAGGTTTAGTTTTTCCGGATAAATCATTTTTCAGGGCGTGCTGATGAGGGGCGGAGGTAACGTAAAATTGGTGATTAGTATAGGTAAGGGAAATACCTAGCCATCTGAATTTTTTCATTTAATTATCTCCTCTAACATTTTGCAAGACATATCAGCATTAAGATGAAAGTCATCATCCCAAGGGATTAAATCGTGGGCTTTATTTTGTGCTTTTCGATTGGCGTAGGCTCTGTCTACTGTATTGAAATACATGAGTTTTGGATTTCGATAATAAGAGAATTTAGTCTGTATTTTTTCAGTACAGAAGCTTATGTTAATAAAGTCTAAAATAATCTGTTTACCAATTTCCGCATCTAAATTTGGCATACGACCTTGTTCAATATCAATAACTAATTGTAACGTTGAGGCAGTGCCTAAACTAAAAGTGATG
>NZ_PNDU01000343.1:0-8956 GCF_005886635.1 Pseudoalteromonas sp. S558
CGCGATTAAATCGCCCCTAGATTGAACAAATTTCAATCCACAAAGATCAACACGCCTTAACTTATTCACTAAAATTTTTAGTAAATTCAGTCTACCGAGCTATGCTCTTAACATACCTAATAAAATGGACTAGGGCATGGCAAAGCTAATATTGGCAATTGATGACGATAAGTTGGTTCACCATATAATTGAGGAGTCTTTAGCAGGTTTTTGTAAAATTATTCATGCGAAAGATGGTGATGAAGGTTTAAGACTCACAAAAAAATACAAGCCAGATATTATCTTACTCGATATAGAAATGCCGGGTAAATCAGGTTTTGACGTTTGCCAAGTCATTAAAAAAAATGAGCAGACCAAAGACATCCCCGTTATGTTTCTATCATCCAATATCGAGTTGGCTGATCGTGTAAAAGGTTACAGTGCTGGTGCATCTGATTATATAGCTAAGCCTTTTAATGCCCAGGAATTGATGGCGCGCATAAAGGTGCTTTATGAATATCGTCAACAAGGTATAAAGTTAAAAAATGATGTAGAGCATGCAGAAAAAACGGCCCAAATAGCCATGACTGAATCCGGAGATATGGGGCGAATAATGCGTTTTGTTGGGCAAAGTTACCATGCTAATAATTTTCAATTATTAAGCGAATATTTTTTAGCATTTTTTACTCCTTTCAACTTAGATGTCGTGGTTGTGTTTTGGTACAAAAGCCAAGGCATATTTTATAGCTTACAAAGTGCGGTGTGCCCATTAGAGCAAGAATTGCTAGAACAACATAGGTATGCGCAGCGGTTTGTTGATGTTGGTGCCAGCACCATTATTAACTACCCTAAAGTATCATTACTGATAAAAAATATGCCCGTTGACGATACTGCTAAATTTGGACGTTACAAAGATTTGTTTCCGCACATTTTGGAGATCACCAATGAAAAAGCGATCACCATACAAAATAATGAGAATAGCTACGAACAGGCCGCGCAAATAGGCATTGCGCTTGAAGACATAGTAAAACAATTAGTTTCTCAGAATCAGGCACAAAACAGTATTACTAAACAGTTTATAGAACAATTACATGAGCTTGATTGTGCAATTAAACTGCAAAAAGAAAGTGATAAGCTTTGTGACTTAACACCTTACTTTACTAAGCTAGATCAAACTATGCAGCTATTTACTTCTGCTAATAGCGATTTAGCATTTATTAAATGTCAGCTTAAGCAAATTAGTGAAACTCGCAATGAGTTACTCGTTAGCTTGCGTAGTAACGCTGGTGAACTTGTCTTACAAAATACCACTGAAAATAATGATATAGAGCTATTTTAGTGCTTTAACTTGCACTGATTGATATACTGAACAGGTATTTTATCGTCGGAGTGTATAGTGGTTATTCAGTGTGCTTTTAAAGAGTGTCGCCCTTATTTAAATGAGTTAGAAACACGTTTTGGTTTGGCTCAATGGGCAGAACAAAGCAATGGTTTTAGCCTACATTATGACGATAGCGGCTTGAGTTTATATAAAACAGATGAACCTAAATTAGGCGCAATCAACGTTGATTTTGTAACCGGTGCAGCAGCGCATAGACGTAAGTTTGGTGGGGGGAAAGGCCAAGCAATTGCAAAAGCGGTTGGCTTAAACAAAGGGGCAACGCCCGTTGTGCTTGATGCAACTGCTGGCTTAGGGCGTGATGGTTTTGTACTTGCGTCACTAGGGTGCAACGTTATATTGCATGAACGTCATCCCGTAGTGGCCGCCTTATTGTATGATGGTTTACAGCGCGCTTATAACGACATAGAAATTGGCTCATGGATGAAGCAAAGTATGAGCCTCATCTTTGGTTCAAGCCATACTTTACTATCGCAATGTGAAAGCATCCCTGATGTAGTTTATTTAGATCCTATGTTCCCACATCGCGAAAAATCAGCTCTTGTTAAAAAAGAAATGCGTGTATTCCAAGAGCTTGTTGGTGCAGATACCGACGCCGACGATTTACTCGAATTCGCCTACCCACTCGCCAGTAAACGCGTAGTAGTAAAACGCCCCGATTACGCCCCATTTTTAAATGATCAAACCCCAAGTATGCAAATTAAAACTAAAAAAAATCGCTTTGATGTGTATGTAAAAGCAGCAATGGTTTAAACACTAAGAATAGATTGGTGTTTTTATACAATAAAGCCGGCTCATGTAAGAAGCATTATATTGGGCTGGATCTTAGGATCTAGCTTTTTGAATCTAGGATCTTGTGGCATTTTCATGTTAGAATTCGCGCAATTTTTTGGCATAGGTAAGTAGCATAGCAATGATCTTAGATGATATTCGCGTTGTTTTAGTTAACACATCACACTCAGGCAATATTGGTTCGGCAGCTCGCGCCATGAAAACCATGGGTTTATCAAAACTTTATTTAGTTGACCCCGCATGTGAAATAGACAGCCACGCGAGTGCTTTGTCTGCAGGTGCCAGTGATGTTTTAGGCAATGCAGTTATTGTTGGGACTGTTGAAGAAGCGATTGCCGATTGTGCATTAACAATTGGCACCAGTGCGCGCTCACGTACGCTTTCTTGGCCTATGGTTGAACCACGTGAATGTGGTGAAAAACTGGTTGCAGAAGCTGTAAATGGCCCTGTAGCACTTGTGTTTGGTCGTGAGAACAGTGGTTTAAGCAACGATGAATTACAGCTTTGTAATTACCATGTATGCATCCCTGCGAATCCTGAATACAGCTCGCTTAACTTAGCGATGGCTGTGCAAACGTTGTGCTACGAAACGCGCATGGCGTTTTTAAATCAACAGCCTAAAAAGGTTGAAGAGGATGACACGGTTTACCCAAGCTCAAAACAAACTGAGTTGTTTTATGACCACCTTGAAGAGACACTGTTTAACACTGGCTTCATCATAAAACAGCACCCAGGTATTGTAATGACAAAGTTACGTCGCTTATTTAACCGTGCTCGTCCAGAAGATGCCGAGATGAACATTTTACGCGGTATTCTCACCTCAATTAATAAGTCTATCCCTAAGTAACTTAGGTATAGCGATTAGTTATAAAAGACCGGGACTAATTAACGCGCTAATACTTGACTAAATTACTCAGGTAATTACAATGGCTGTAATACTTGACTAAAGAGGTCAAGTATTGAAAATTTGTTAACTCTACAATTTAAAAGTAAGAGTGTTTAAATCAAATTTTTATCAAGTGATAATACTTGACTAATTTACTCTGGTAATTAAAATTTGCACTCTTTGTGCAGGGGGCGTTATGAAGTTAACATCAAAAGGCAGATATGCCGTTACAGCGATGCTGGATGTTGCACTGCACACAGGTGTAGGTCCTGTAGCCCTTGCTGATATTTCACAGCGACAAGAAATTTCTTTGTCATACCTTGAACAATTATTTGCCCGTTTACGTAAAAATGGCTTAGTGAGTTCTGTTCGTGGGCCTGGTGGTGGTTATTTACTAGGGCGAGAAACGAACGTTATTTCTGTTGGCGATATTATTAGCGCCGTAGACGAATCGGTCGATGCAACACGTTGCCAAGGTGCCGATACCGGCTGTCAGAGTGGCATGCGTTGTTTAACACATAATTTGTGGTCAGATTTAAGCGCACGTATAGAAGAATTTTTGAACAATATCACCCTTGCTGAATTGGTGGAAAAGTCAGATGTGAAAGAAATAGCATCGCGCCAAGATAACAGTATTAATAATGCAATCAAGCAGTTGGAAAACATTCAAGTAAGCTGTCAACTTTAAGGTTGACCTGCAGCGGAGAGAGAAATGAAGTTACCGATTTATTTAGATTACGCAGCGACCACGCCTGTTGACGAACGTGTTGCTAAAGAAATGATGCAATGCCTGACAATGGACGGTAAATTTGGTAACCCTGCGTCACGTTCACATCGTTTTGGTTGGCAAGCAGAAGAAGCCGTTGACCAAGCGCGTAATGATATTGCGGATTTAATTAATGCAGACCCACGTGAAATAGTTTTCACATCGGGTGCAACTGAATCAAATAACCTTGCTATTAAAGGTGCCGCACAGTTTTACAAAAAGAAAGGTAAACACGTTATTACCGCTAAAACTGAGCACAAAGCTGTTATCGACACATGTCGTGAGCTTGAGCGCCAAGGTTTTGAAGTAACGTATATGGACGTTGAAGAAAACGGCCTACTTGATCTGCAAAAACTAGCCGACACAATGCGTGATGACACCGTACTAGTAAGTATCATGCACGTTAATAACGAGCTAGGTGTAATTCAAGATATCGCAACTATTGGCGAAATGTGCCGTGAACGTAAAATCATGTTCCACGTAGATGCTGCACAAAGTGCGGGTAAAGTACTTATCGACATACAACAGCTTAAAGTTGATTTCATGTCGTTTTCTGCACATAAAGCGTACGGTCCTAAAGGTGTTGGTGCACTTTATGTTCGTCGTAAACCACGTGCTCGCTTAGAAGCGCAAATGCACGGTGGCGGACATGAACGTGGTATGCGTTCTGGTACGCTTGCTACTCACCAATTAGTGGGTATGGGAACTGCATTTAGAATCGCCAAAGAAGATTTTGAAAAAGATTACGCACACATCAGTGCATTACGTAAACGTCTAATTGACGGCATTATGTCTGATATGGACGAAGTATACTTTAACGGCACACAAGACCAATCAGTACCAGGTATTATAAACATCAGCTTTAACTTTGTTGAAGGTGAGTCGTTACTTATGGCAGTAAAAGACATTGCAGTATCGTCAGGTTCAGCCTGTACATCTGCAAGCTTAGAGCCTTCTTATGTACTGCGTGCACTTGGCCGTAACGACGAATTAGCACATAGCTCAATTCGTTTTAGTATTGGTCGTTTTACTACCGAAGAAGAGATTGATTACACCGTCGAATTAATGAAAAACTCTATCGGTCGCCTACGTGAGATGTCTCCACTTTGGGAGATGCATCAAGAAGGTATTGATTTAGATTCAGTTGAATGGGCCCACCACTAATAGTGTGAGCACATACCCTAGCAGGTAATGAGGATAGAATAATGGCTTATAGTGATAAAGTAATCGACCACGTAGAAAACCCACGTAACGTAGGTACTCTAGATAAGAATGATCCGTCAGTGGCAACGGGTATGGTAGGCGCACCAGCATGTGGTGACGTAATGAAATTGCAAATCAAAGTATCTGCCGAAGGCGTTATTGAAGATGCAAAATTCAAAACCTATGGTTGCGGTAGTGCAATTGCTTCATCTTCACTTGTTACAGAGTGGGTTAAAGGCAAAACGCTAGACGAAGCAGCGACAATTAAAAACACTGATATCAGTGCCGAGCTTGAATTACCACCAGTGAAAATTCACTGTTCAATTTTAGCCGAAGACGCAATTCAAGCAGCAATTGCAGACTACAAAAGTAAACAAGCGAAGTAAGAAGAGAAACTCATGGCAGTGACATTGACAGATGCGGCAGCAAACCGCGTACAATCATTTTTAGCAAACCGCGGTAAAGGTTTAGGCCTGCGCGTTGGCATTAAAACGACGGGCTGTTCAGGTCTTGCTTATGTACTTGAGTTTGTTGACGATTTAAACGAAGACGATGAAACTTTTGCGGCTAAAGGTGTCACATTAATTGTTGACGCTAAAAGCTTAGTTTACATCGATGGCACAGAGCTCGATTACACTAAGGAAGGCTTAAATGAAGGGTTTAAATTTAGAAATCCTAACCAAGCAGATGAGTGTGGTTGTGGCGAAAGCTTTACCGTTTAAGCTTTAAATATCTTTGTAGTATAAATAAGCCCTGCCAGTTAATGTAGGGCTTTGTTATTTTTGAAATTAATTTCTGAATATTATTGGTTGAAGTTATGCGTTACTTTGAATTATTTGCAGTCCCCGTTGATTACAATATTGATTTAGCAACAGTTAACAAGCACTACTTGGAATTACAGCGTACTGTACATCCTGATCGCCACGCGAATGCGAGCAGCCGCGATAAATTAATGGCCGTGCAAAGCGCCGCCGAAATTAACGATGCGTTGCAAATATTAAAGCACCCAGTAAAGCGTGCCGAGTATATGCTGAGCGAGCTAGGCGTTGATATTCGTGCAGAGCAGCAAACCTTGCAAGATCCAATGTTTTTAATGCAACAAATGGAACTTCGCGAAGAACTTGAAGAGCTAACATCATCGCGCGATCCTGATACTGCGATTGCAAATTTTGAAAAACAAATTAAGCAACTAAACACGCAGTACAGTGTACAACTTGCCGAGCAACTCGCAAGTAACGATGAGCAGCAATATCAACTTGCCGCTGATAATATTCGTAAACTGAAGTTTGTTTATAAGTTACGCGACGAACTTGAACGTATTGAAGATAGTTTATTTGACGATTAATTACTTGCTGCAAAGCGAGCAACACGAGTTTAAAGAGCATTATGGCATTATTGCAAATTGCTGAGCCGGGGCAGAGCGCGGCACCACACGAACATAAACTAGCGATTGGTATTGACCTTGGTACAACCAATTCATTGGTAGCAACAGTGCAAAGTGGCGAAGCCCGCACGTTAACTGATGAGCTTGGCGCGGCTATGTTACCGTCGGTTGTTCGTTATCAAGCCGGTGGTATTACCGTTGGCGCAGAGGCAGCGCAAGCTGCAACGCAAGACCCTGCGAATACACTTATTTCGGTTAAACGCTTTTTAGGTAAAACTCAGACTGAAATAGAGCAAAGTTATGGCCAATTACCGTATGTGTTCTGTGAACACAATGGTGCGCTAGCAATCGAAACTGCGGCAGGTAAAATCAGTCCAATTAAAGCATCAAGCCACATTTTAGCTGCATTAAAAGCACGCGCCGAACAAAGTTTTGGCAATCAAGAGATTTTAGGGGCTGTAATTACAGTGCCTGCGTACTTTGATGACGCGCAGCGCCAAAGTACTAAAGATGCAGCAGAGCTTGCAGGCATTAACGTACTACGTTTATTAAATGAGCCAACAGCAGCAGCCGTTGCTTATGGTTTAGATTCTGGCCAAGAAGGTATTATTGCTGTTTACGATTTAGGCGGTGGTACATTTGATATATCAGTACTTAGATTACACCAAGGTGTGTTTGAAGTAATGGCAACTGGCGGCGACTCAAGCTTAGGTGGTGATGACTTTGACTCACTACTTGTTGATTACTTTAAGCAGCAAACTGGTGTGTCAGCGTTGTCACCTTCAGTTTTACGTTTATTCATCAATAAAGCAAAAGCGTGTAAAGAAGCACTTAGCCAATATGCAAAAGTGAACGTAGGTCTTGAGTTTGACGATCAAAAATACACAGTAGAAGTAACACGCGAAACGTTTGACGAAATGGCTATGCCTCTCGTTAAAAAAACACTGCGTTCGTGTCGTCGTGCTGTAAAAGATGCTGGCATTGAAAACGAAGAAGTACTGCAAGTTATTATGGTTGGCGGTTCAACCCGTATGCCACTTGTACGTAGCCAAGTACAAAGCTTTTTTGATAAAGAGCCGCTAACTTCAATCGACCCTGATCGCGTTGTCGCCTTAGGCGCTGCACTTCAAGCTGACGTATTAATTGGCAATAAGCCCGATTCTGACATGTTATTGCTTGATGTTTTACCGTTATCGTTAGGCCTTGAAACGATGGGCGGTTTGGTTGAAAAAATCATTCCACGTAATACCACGATTCCAGTGGCTCGCGCACAAGAATTTACAACGTTTAAAGACGGTCAAACAGCCATGTCATTACATGTGCTGCAAGGTGAGCGTGAACTTGTTGATGATTGTCGATCGCTTGCTAAGTTTAGCTTAAAAGGTATTCCGCCAATGGCGGCAGGTGCTGCGCATATTCGTGTTACCTTCAAAGTTGATGCCGATGGTCTATTAAGTGTTTCAGCTATGGAAAAATCAACAGGCGTACAAGCGGAGATTCAAGTTAAACCGTCGTTTGGTTTATCTGATGACCAAGTAGCTAATATGCTAAAAGAGTCAATGAGTAACGCTAAAGGCGATATGCAAGCACGTATGCTTAAAGAGCAACAAGTAGAAGCACTGCGTGTTATTGAAGCGCTTAATGCATCACTTGCAAGCGATGGATCATTACTAGACGATACGCAACTAGCAAACTTACGCGCTGAAATTGCAGAACTAGTAAAAGTGCGCGAAAATGCACAAGAACCAAACGAAATTAAAGCCGCTATCGAAAAAATCGATAATGCGAGTAGCGACTTTGCATCGCGCAGAATGGATGCATCAATTAAAAAGGCCCTTACAGGGCAGTCAGTAGACAACATTTAAGAGAGATTAGAATGCCACAAATTGTTTTTCTTCCACATCCTGAATTATGTCCTGACGGTGCGGCTATTGAAGCTCCAACAGGTCAAACGGTACTCGACGCTGCACTTAAAAATGGTATTAGCATTGCGCATGCCTGTGAAAAGTCGTGTGCATGTACTACGTGTCACTTAGTGATTCGCGAAGGATTTGACTCACTTGACGAAAGTGATGAGCTAGAAGATGACATGCTAGATAAAGCATGGGGTTTAGAGCCAGAGTCACGCCTTGGTTGCCAAGCAATTATAAGAGATGAAGACCTAGTAGTTGAAATACCTAAGTACAATCTCAATATCGTTAATGAAGAGCACTAGTTTTTAACGATGTATTTTTTAAAAGCCGCTGTTTGATACAGCGGCTTTTTTGTTTGTCAATTGTAAGTGCAACGAGTAAAGCTCGTAGGTTATTCTGTAGACGCGCAGCTTGCAGGCGTGATGTGTTTTGGCTCGAAGGTAAATATAGAAGCTGCGCTTCTCACGTGAGCAAGCTCAACGTCTACAGTAAATTTTAAATTATACATTTATTTTGTAGACGCACAGCTTGCTGGCGTGATGTGTTTTAGCTTGAAGGTAAATATAGAAGCGGCGCTCCCCACGAAGCAAGCTCAACGTCTACAGTAAATTTTAAATTATACATTTATTTTGTA
>NZ_PNDU01000344.1:0-764 GCF_005886635.1 Pseudoalteromonas sp. S558
GCTCACCCACTGAGCCCCACGCTTGTGCTTGCAGGATGACTTGGTGTTTATCGTCATTAATCGCGATGCCGTTATAGCCTTGAATTGTCCCTTTTGACGTGGTCATTTTCGCACTATCTGGATCAGTGATATTACTTTTAACAGGCTTGCCTTTACTGCCTGTTTTTTCTTTGTGAGTGGCTAAGAACTCGGTAATTTTACCTGCACTTTTATCTAGCTTTTCTTTTTGTTTTAAATCCTGAGTTATCAATTCTTCGCCCAGCCCATCTTGTGATTGGTGGCGTTCAATAATACGTTTGCTTGCGCGTTCTAGTTTTGCTTTTTTGCGACCTAACTCATCGAATGTGCCACTCCACTCTTTACTCGCATTGGACTTTAATTTACACCCATCAATGGCAAACATGTTGCGGCCTATCAAGTCTTCCTCATCACATATCATCAGCACTTGCGTAAAAAGCGGCTCAATCTGTTCATGCATTTTAGCCACAAAACCCGCTATAGATGTGTAATGCGGCTGGATATCACCCGACACACTCATAAATAAAATATTATGCTCGCAAGCCTTTGCAATCCGACGGCTACTGATCAAACCATGTGCATAGCCCAGTAAAATAATCTTTAGCATTACCGAAGGTGGATACGCCGCCGCGCCCGTTTTGTCATTGTTGTACCACGCGTCAAATCCCGATAAATCGAGTTTATTTTCGACAATATAACAAAGGGCATACTCAAAAGTGCCAGGCCGATCTTGCTCCCCGAAATTG
>NZ_PNDU01000345.1:0-660 GCF_005886635.1 Pseudoalteromonas sp. S558
AACATAACCCACTAACTACGTTAAAAATTATATATATAGAACAACAAGATATAAAAGGTTTTGCCTAGATCTGGCATAATTTTCTTAACGTTAAATAGACCCCATATATAAGCAGGTTGGAATTAAAATCCATACATAATTGGAACGTTCTTTTTTAGTTTGTGTGTAATTCGCTGATAAACATGTAAAATCGTTTTCAACTTGTTAATGGAGTGAAAACAACGTGAGTGAACTAAATACAAATCAACCATTCGCGGTCAATGAACAGCCAAATAAAAATTACCTGTTTCCACTGACTGCGATGACAACCCTTTTTTTTTTATGGGGGTTTATAACTGTTTTAAACGATGTACTAATACCACGCCTAAAGGGGGTATTTGACCTAAGCTACTTTGAAGCAATGTTAATTCAATTCTGCTTTTTTGGGGCTTACTTTATTGTCTCTATTCCGGCAGGGATGTTAGTTAAACAACTAGGTTACAAAAAAGGTATTTTAACAGGGCTCGTCGTTGCGTCTATAGGGTGTTTATTATTTTACCCTGCTGTAGTGGTGCATGAATATTGGATCTTTTTAAGCGCTTTATTTGTTCTCGCTTCTGGTATTACTGTCTTGCAAGTTTCAGCTAACCCTTATGTAGATGCCTTAGGTCCTGAAAAGAC
>NZ_PNDU01000346.1:0-14166 GCF_005886635.1 Pseudoalteromonas sp. S558
GGGCAGCGCATGTTTGGCATTTATGCTGCGTTATCGCCTATTTATGTGGAATAACCACACTACATAGGCGCTGCCTTGCCTAAATACCAAACAGTCTGCTGCAAATTCAACCTCGAAAGATAAACAGGCCCTAGAGTCTTATTAATATCATCATAAAGCGATATTTAATAGATCCATTTGCAAAGTCTTGTCGTAAAAAAGCATATATAAAATAATCACAAAGCATCTATATGATCATTTTTTACGATGGTAACTGTCCTCTTTGCAGCACCGAAATGCAGCAGCTCAAGCAAGCCGACATCAAAAAACAAATTGTGCTTGAGGATCTTAATGCGGCTGATTTTTGCGAGCGTTACCCAGCTATAAATAAAGTAAAGGCGATGAGATTTTTGCACGCTCAAAAACAATCTGGTGAGATGATTTACGGACTTGATGTAACGTATCAAGCATGGAAGTTAGTGGGCAAACATCGCTGGCTGAAAGTCCTTCGCTTGCCAATAATTCGTTTTTTCGCTGACTGCGGATACCAGTTCTTTGCAAAGTATCGACACCCTATTAGTCGCTTTTTAATGCCTAAAACTCAATGCAGTAATGGCCAATGCGAAATAAAAGTAAAAGGTGATAAATGAAAACCATTATTTTATTCGGTGCCAGCAGCGCTATTGCAAAAGCCTACATTAAACATTTAGATGATTACACAGCGCAATTTAAAATAGTGTGTGTCAGCTCTGGTAATTTTGCAAGCAGCCTCAGTGCAAATATTGAACACTTTGCCACTGATTACAGCGCTGAAAGTTTGGCAAGCTTTACCCTGTTTTTAAAAGATGCTAACACTGATTTACACCAAGTTATTATGTTTAACGGTAAGCTTCATAATACTCAACACATGCCAGAAAAAAAACTAGAAGATTTAAATGCTGAATACTTTAATGAGCTTTTGAACGCAAACACCCTCACTCCACTTCTGTGCCTGCAAAGCGTGTTACCACTACTGACACATAAAACGCGATGCACTATTACCGCATTGAGCGCGCGAGTGGGCAGTATAAATGACAATAAACTCGGTGGTTGGTATACCTATCGCGCATCTAAAGCGGCACTCAATATGCTATTTAAAACAGCCGCTATAGAGCTTAGTCGTCGTGCTAAAAACACCAAATTAATTTTGTTTCACCCAGGGACTACCGACACTGAACTGTCTAAACCATTCCAAAAAAACGTACCTATCGGTAAGCTATTTACGCCTGCGTTTGTAGCTAAGCAACTTTTTGAACTCACTAATAATAACCCCGAATTGGAACTAAACGGCGAACCTGCTTATCTAGATTGGCAAGGCGCTACTATACCGTGGTAAGGATTTTTAATGCATTTTACTAAAGCGCAAATAGACGCACTTGAAAAACATACTCGCACTCATTTAATTAATTCGCTTTCGGGTTATAAAAGTGCAAATTTAATAGGCACACAAGACTTACAAGGCAATACCAATTTATCGATTGTAAGCTCTGTTATTCATTTAGGCGCGCACCCACCTCTGGTAGGGATGATAATGCGGCCACACAGTGTGCCTCGCCACACGTTTGAAAATATTTTACAAAGTGGTGTTTACACTATAAATCAAGTGAATAAATCAATATATAAACAAGCGCATCAAACATCAGCTCGCTACGATAAAGAAGAATCTGAGTTTGATGCAACAGGATTAACGCCCCAATATTTTGACGATTTCAAAGCCCCGTTTGTGCAAGAGAGTCGATTAAAATACGCTGTTAAATTTGTCGAAAACCAACATCTAGCAATCAATGGTACAGAACTAGTGATTGGTGAAATAATGGATGTTTACTTAGATAAAGCAGCACTGCAAAGCGATGGTTTTTTAGATTTACAAGCGATAGAAACGGTTGCAATAACTGGCCTTGACAGCTATCACACCAGCAATAAGTTAACGCGTTTACCTTACGCTAAAAAGTAATTTAGCAGGGGCAGTTTAATCACTCCCCCTGACACTTTTAAATGATAAAAGGTTTAGGCGCGTGGGTAAGTACTTCGTAGCCTGTCGGTGTTATTAAGATGTCATCTTCTAAACGTACACCACCAAAATCTGGTACATAAATACCTGGCTCTATAGTAATAACATTACCCGCTTGCAGCGCAAAATTGTTGTGCTCAGTAATAAAAGGCTGCTCATGTAAAAACAGGCCAACACCGTGTCCTAAACCTTTCCCCGAATACTCACCGTAGCCTGAGCCATCTAAAACCTGTTGCGATGCTTGTTGTAGTGTTTTACAACTTACATTAGGTGCTAATAAACCCATTGCCGCTATTTGTGCATCGCGTACCGCGTTGTAAATGAACGTTTGTTTTTCGCTTGCTTCGCCATAAATATAACTACGTGTCATATCTGAGCGGTAGCCATTTACAACGGCACCAAAATCTAACGTAATGAAGTCACCTACAGCTAACGGGCGTTCACTTGGCGTGCCATGCGGAAGCGACGTGCGTTCAGCAAACATCAAAATGGTGTCAAATGCCATGCCTTTCGAGCCAAGCTTTTGCATTCTAAATTCAAGCTCTAATGCTAAATCTCGCTCAGTTACCCCTTGAGTAAAATATGGGAGTGTTTGCGCAAGCGCTTCATCGCTCAGCGCTGCTGCAGCTTTTAATTGCCGTACCTCCCACTCATCTTTAATTAAACGTTGTTGCTCAATAAGTCCTTGAATAGGCAAGACTGACTGTACTTTTAACTCATCAGCTACTTGCTGCCACAACGCCACATTAATAAATGCAGCATCAAAGCCCAGCACTGCGTTTGCGGGTAAAAAACGGTTGATACAATGCCCAAGCGTTTCATTATCACGATCACGACTTATAACATCAAATCCTTGGCATTCATTGCTCGCCCGTTCAAAATAACGATAGTCAGTAATTAATACACAGCTGCTTTGGGTAATTAATGCATAGGCTGCGTTACCGCTAAAGCCACTAAGGTAGCGAATATTTTCATAACCCAGCACTAACATAGCGCTAAGTCCGTGTTTGTTTAAATTGGCTTTAAATGCCGTTTGACGTTGTAGATAATTTGGTTGCATGATTTCTCCTTTATTACGCCATAATAACAATGTTTAAAAATATAAATAAAAAATGCGATTAACGGTAATTAATAATGACTTTAGATAATTTAAGCAAAGCTAAAAGATCTGCGCTTACACGTTATTTAATCCATCTTTTTAATTTCATGATTGATAAAGCTAAATTAAACCCAATATCCTTTTTATACTCAGCTATAAGCAATCCTCAAAAGGATAAATATGAAAAACTTTAAAATTGATATCGTGTCAGACGTAATGTGCCCTTGGTGTGTTGTAGGTTATAAAAACCTAGAAACAGCACTTGAGCAACTCAAAGACGAAATGAGCGCAGATATTACGTGGCATCCTTTTGAACTAAATCCAGATATGCCAATTGAAGGTCAAGATTTAAACGAACATTTAATGCAAAAGTACAACCTAACTGAAGAGCAAGGCGACGAAAATCGTAAAAACATGTTTGAAGCAGGCCAACGTGCTGGGTTTACCTTTAACTTTGATGGCAAACGCATCATGATCAACAGCTTTGATTTGCATCGTTTATTAATGTGGGCACGTGAAGAAGGTAAGCAAACGCAGCTTAAACTTGCCTTTTTTGAAGCGCACTTCACTGATTTAAAATACTTAAATCAAGAAGAAGCATTGCTCGACGTTATTGAAAAAGTGGGTCTTGATAAAGAAACTGCGCGCGGTATTCTACACTCAGACAAATACGTACAAGACGTACGCCAAGAGCAAGACAACTTTAAACAAATGGGCATTACGTCAGTCCCTACATTTATCATAAACGATAAATATGCACTCACTGGCGGACAACCAAGCGACTCATTCATTCAAGCATTAAAACAAATTAGTGAAGAAGAAGCCAAGCAAGACGCTTAACGAGTAAAATTGTTGTTTAAAACTAAAAAAGGCTGCACATTGCAGCCTTTTCTATTGCGTATAGGCAAGCGAACAATAATCACCTTACTATAAACTTATTTGATATTTTATCGACAACATACAGCACTGAATGTGTGTGGTTATTCGAAACATCACAAGCGATTTATCTCTAGCACAGCCTCTAAAATTCTCGTAAATAAACTTCACCCATAAAAATTAGGATGGGTGTAAGCGTTATTCCGTTATTTTAAATATTGAAGACTCGATTTTAATTCAGTGGTATATTACATTCAATTAAAAACAAGGAAAAATCTATGTGTAGTAGCGCATTAGCTAACTTCTTTATTGATAAAGCTAAATCTGAAAAAGTCACTCTTACAAACTTAAAACTCCAAAAACTTATGTTTATTGGTTTTGGGTGGGTATATGCCTTAACAGAGAAAGATTTAACCGATGGAGAAGGGTTTCAAGCATGGCAGCACGGGCCAGTATTACCTTCTATTTATCACCAAATGAAACGGTTTGGGGATCAACCGATCTCTGATAATGCTGCGGATTATGATAGCGATGAAAATAAAGTTTACATGCCAGTTATCAAAAGCGGTGATACAAAAAATATTTTAAATAAAGTGTGGGATATTTATAAATCATTTTCAGCATGGTCATTACGAGATTTGACTCATGAATCAGATACTCCTTGGGATAAAGCTTACGATCATTCAAAGTCATTTAGTAACATCGACAATGAAGAGGTTAAAAAATATTATATTGCTTATATAAAGAATTTGTTAGGAAAGGAATAGCATGCCTTCAGATGATCTATTAAACAGCTTAAATAGTACCCCAATTGAGGATATTGCTCAAAGAGAGAATAAAAAAAACTCAGTTGACGACGCTCATGAAAAAGAAAAAGTAACGCAATCCGAAAACAGAACCAAAATAGGGATTTTTTTGGTGGATTGGGCCATTGCTTTAATAACTATTGTAACAGTGCTTATTGTTTTCATGACTGTATTCCATGTCTGGGAAATCATACAAACACCATCTAAGTTAGAGGAAACTCTTTTGTCGGTCTATAGCGAAATAAAAATATTTGTAGTTAAATATCAATCTGTAATTGCTGTAATTGCTACGTTAATGTTTGGGGATAAAATTAAAGGCTCCAAGAAAAAAAGCAACTAAAGAGCCTTTAGGTTAACTCGCTTTCATTTGTTTCTATTGAATTAAGATGATACCCATCCTAATTCTTAGTTCGTCAAAGTATAAAATTTAGAATGG
The DNA here is from genome assembly GCF_005886635.1 of Pseudoalteromonas sp. S558. NCBI lineage: Bacteria > Pseudomonadati > Pseudomonadota > Gammaproteobacteria > Alteromonadales > Pseudoalteromonadaceae > Pseudoalteromonas > Pseudoalteromonas sp. S558. Next base: position 5,247 of record NZ_PNDU01000346.1, read on the forward strand.
GTGATGAAATTGACGCTCCCCAAGATGGAGTCAATGCGCCAAACTGCTTAAGTAAATTAAGTACGATAAAGTACTTTAATCACATGCCAACCAAATTTTGTTTTAACTAGGTGGGGCTCTAAAATTTCGCCTTTAAACGCAATTTTATCAAACTGTGGAACCATTTGGCCGCGTCCAAATTCGCCTAAGTCACCGCCTTTTTTACCCGAGGGGCATGACGAATACTTTTTAGCTAAGGTTTGAAACTTTGCACCTTTGCCCAACTGCTTAATAATATCTTCTGCAATCTCTTTGTGCTTAACCAAAATGTGAAGTGCGTGTGCTGTATTTGCCATGAAAAAAGCCTTTTATACCGTTAGCTAAAATTAAACGCGGCGATTTTAACACAACCCCATACACCTAGCATCTACTTATACCATAGCTATAGTTACCGAACGCCTTGCAAAGATTTATAGATTTTAACTAGAATCTTATATCAGATTAAAAATGCCATTTTTACTTTTTAATAAAATAAAAATGACATTTTAGCTAACCTAGACTTTTATGGCTTAAAAAAGCTTAATACGATCAAATTAAATAATCGTTTTACGTGACCTCAGGTGGTTAGCAGAGTCACGCGAATAACATTTTTTTACCTCTATAAGACCCTTATAACTACCAAGGAAGTAGTCTTTTGTCGGAATTGCACTGTCTTTAAAGCTAATAAATGCGCCTTCAGTCCCTTCAATTTGGGTCTCTCGACTTACCTCAATCCAATCCATTGCTCTATTAATGTAATTGTAGACTTTATTATTTTGACCTTGTTCTTTTAACTCAACAGACTCATTCCACCATGTTTGGTACTGAATAGTGTACTGCGATTTTGAATAAGGAAATGAAACGCGGGCGTTTGCTTCTTTTTCGCTTATTTCATTATAAAAAGGACCTGCAATTGCACCAAGTGTAACGTAGCTGAATAAACCTAAATCACTACTCTTAGCATTAATCAGATCTGACGTTAAACTTTGAATTAACTGCTCTTTTCCGTTTTTTGTTAAACCGCTACCTTTTACAACCTTAGAGGTTAATTTATGCGGTGCTGGTGCATCAAAATCAGGCGTAAATGGCGTGCCATCGGCATTAGCTAAACTACCTAAACGCTTTTGCTTTTTTAATACATCGAAAAGGGAGTTTCGTGACCAATTTCCCATTAATGCACTATTATAGTTCGCTTTAGTATCTGTGCCTTGATGTATTGGCGTACTATTTGGAAAGTACTTTGAGACAAATTGTTCTAACGCTTGCCAACTTCCCTGCCAATAGCCGTACATGGTACTTGGGTGGTACAAAAGCTTGTTTTGACTGTTAGCCGCAATAGCATTAATTTTTAAATTAGTGCCTACCAGCTTGTCGGTACTTGCATTATTTATAACGTCTTCCCATCGCGATAAAAGCTCAAGCGTAGACAAATCATCCTCATTAGTATTCCAGTTTATTACAAAGCGATGGATCTCGTCTGGGATCTCAAATGCTTTTACTTTAAAGTGGGTAACAATACCGTAGCTTAATGCCCCGCCACCACGTAGTGCCCATAGTAGTTTTTTATGGGATGGGTCGTTTGCATCAACAATATCGTCCTCAGCATTTACTTCGATAACTTCACCGTTGCCTAATACAACCGTAGCCCCCACTAGCGATTCACAACACATGCCTTTACTGCGAGTCCATGGCCCCCAGCCTCCGCCTTGAATGAAACCCGCCAAACCGACTGTTGCGCATGTACCATGCGGTATTGTCAATGGCGGGTTATTGTCAGCAAGCTTTGGTACCACCTGAAAAAAGCGATAACCGGAGCCTATATTTGCAATATAGTCACCGTTCACTTTCTTAACGTTAAACTCTTTTAATCGGCTCAAATCTAATAAAATCACATCGGTGCCCGTACACTCCCCTTCGTGATCGTGCCCACCAGAACGAACGCGGATCGGTAAGTTTAAGCTAATTGCTTGCTTGTAAGCCTGTGCTACATTTTCTGTTGATTCACACATTACGATAACTGCAGGATTGAATCGCAAACGAGTATTAAATATAAGGGTTTGCGCTTGATACCCTGTTAAACCTGGAGTTTCAGACACCGAGGATGATGCTTGAGTTAGCAGCTGATCATCCTTAAAACCCGAAGATTTAAGTGCTTGAACAAATTTAAGCGTATTGTTCCAATAGTTTAACATCAGGCTCTGTGCGCTTTTAAGTTGCTCGTGCGGCAGCTGCGAAACTTCATGAACTGTATTTGGGTTATTCATCGTATATTCCCTTTATTATCCTTGTGACATATACACTCGTCACGTTTTTGACCTGTTACTGATTCTGCAAGCGTTTGGATTGCTGGCGCTAAATCATCACGTGCAATATCAACTTTAATGAGGTAAGGCGTTGACGTATCTTCATATAAGATATTAAGTGCATTTTGCAGATCCGCCACCGAATTGACATTTAAATATTTAACACCGTAAGCTTGAGCTAATGCTTCGTAGTTCCAAGAAGGTAATTCATCAAAAGGAGCAAATTTCCCCTCAGGTGTAAATGCGCAAATATCTACAAATGATTGCTCAATGGCATACACCTCGTTACTCATTACAAATACAGCGGTATTACAGTGATTACGACTCAGTGTTGAGAGTGTCTGACACATCATCATAAAACCACCATCACCTGCAATAACTATACTGCGATTATCATTAGCAAGTGACACACCCAAAGAGCATCCGGTTTCATGGCCCAATGATCCCCACGCGGCATCACTAACAAATTGGCTTTTTTCTATGCCAATCAATCTTGCAGCCATATAAAGTGATGAACTTTCACCTAAAATAAGGTTGTAACCTTTTAAGCTACGAGATCCGTTTAACTCTTGTTGATAAAGAGTAAAGAAGCTTTCGTAGCTTATTTGACTGTGAAAATCAGCAAGCTCAGTGTTTAATGGTGTATTTAACTTAAAAGAGACTGAGTTCAAAGACGAAGTTGATCGCTCAAAATATGCCGTCAATTCGCTAATAAATACAGTTAAGCTGGTATGGATGAAGTGATCACTATTGCCAACAAGCGCACCATCCATATTAACTCTTATTAGATCAGAGCCTTGCTTAGTTAGCATAGTGAGGTAATCATCAGTAAAAATAGCGCCAAGCGCTAAAATTGCATCGCACTGCGACACATAATCGAACGTTGCAGGTAATGAGGCTTCACCTGCATAGGTGCCTACAAATAAATCGTGACCGACTCCACTTCGCTCGCTGATCACCGATTTAGCTAACGTGGTAGTGGTATACGCAATATTAAGCGAAGTTAAAAGCTTCTCTACTTTATCTTGTAAACCTAATCTCGCTATTTCTATGCCAAGCATGATTACTGGCTGTTGTGCAGTTTCTAGCTTTTGTATAGCCGCGTGAAGTAATGCATTTTGCATATTTAAATCAACGGACGTATCGGTAATAACAAGCGGGTACGCTGGAGTCGGGCATTCTGCTCCCCACACATTTTGCCAAGCTTCTAAGTAAATTGGCCTTTTTTCTTTTATTGCACACGCCAACGCTGCATCGATAATTTGAGGAGCCGTTTCAGGATCTGACAGTATTTCGCTTGCCACGGTAACACTTTCAAATATAGTTTGGTTTGATTTATAGTTACCCGTTGAATGATGAAATAATGCGCCGGTATCTGCGATAATTTTTCGATCATCAATTGATGGGCTGGCCGTTATCACCACCACAGGATTTCTTTCAACATAAGCCCCTGCAATTGCGTTTATAACACTTAATGTACCGACTCCATATTGTACAGACACTGCGCCAATCCCTTTGTAACGAGCATAACCTTCGGCCGCATAACCTGCACCTAACTCCGTTATGTCGCCAACCGCATCAATACCATCAAACTTATCAAGTGCGCTCATAAACTCCTGTACATAGTCACCCGGTACTTGGAATATTTTATCTAGGCCTTGCTCTTTTAAGCGCGTTAATAAATAGTCAGCAACTGTAAATTTATTGGTACTCATGGTTAATCCCTTCGTATGCAAATTTTGTTACTTCGTCTAGCGTTTTACTGCATGCATTAGGCTGTTTTTTTTCAATTTTATCGTTACAGGCTTTATTACAATCAACGGGTAAATAGTTATGTTGTTGCTTTAGCCAGCATGGTGTGGGTAAATCAAAAAATTCCTCGAGTGTTGATTCTGCGGTATTTAAAGCACCTTCAACCCAACCTTGCTCGTATGAGTACGCCTCACCAATAATATAAATCTTTTCTTTCTCAACAGGGTGGCGCATACGACACATAATTTCATCTAAACGGTAATTTGCTTTCCATTCATGCCATCCTCCGCCATATGGGGCGTCTCCCCAATCTTGGTAAATGGCAGAATACGGCATCGCCAATTCTTTTTGCTCATGAAGCGCTTCAATTTGTCTATGCGCGGCTTCCACCATACCTGTGGTTATTTGGCATTGGCTTTTAGGGACTATTTCTTGTGGGGTATAGCCTTCACATCCATAGCTGGGTGTATAACCAGAATATAACTCACCCGATTCTAAGCCTTTCCAATAGGGGATAGAGCCTATGTCATTATATGATGCCATCAATAACGAGTTTGTATTTGGTAAACCGCCTGCTTGGTCGCACTCTGTTCCCATATAATATGTTTGCCTAATTGGTAAGTCGGTCACTGAACGACCTGCAACTAGGCCTAAGCTTCGCCACCAAGGCTGCTCGTAAGCCATAAACATTTTTAGCGCTTTTTGTATAAGTACTGAAGGGATATTTTCTTTTAACCACGGATCAGCAAAAAACTCCGACTCGATAAGTTCTAATGAACGTCGTGGCATTGCCAAAATTAGTTGTTTCGCTTTTACAATTTCCTGCTCAGTGACGGTTACGTCATCAATTGTTTTGCCGTATTGATCTGTACACGTTGATTGAAATATTAATTCATATCGATAATCAGGATCATTCAGGTAGTTAATTTTTACTAGCCGTTTATTCATTTGTACTTTTTCGTCTTCGGCTAAACAACTTTTTAACGCTTTAAACTGCGCGCACAGCGTTAATGGCAGTGCCTGAAATCCATCTGTGAGAGTGAGAAACTCAGTGTCATCACTGTATTCTGTTGCTGGCAGCTGAGTAACCGCACTTGCATTAGCAACATTAGCATCGTACCCGCCCGCCTCTTTCATGAATAAATAGGCTTCGTTACTTAGTACTCGCTCAAGTAAATTCCAAAAACCATACTTCCAGATCTCTTTGCCAAATACTTTAACTTTCATTTGCTCGCACAAGCTCATGTCAGCAAAACCAGGACAAATTAAGTTCATCACCTTAACTTGTAAATCCTCGGGTCCATAGCCGCGTTCAGATGCGTTTAACTTATAAGGTATTTTGTCAGGGCACTGCGCAAAATCTCGGTAACGAAAATACTGACCGCGCAAATAAAAGAGATTATTTTCACTGCCCGCTTTTATATCTTTCACAGCGGGATCTTTTGAATCAGGGTACATGGGTAAGGAAGAACCCATTGGGAAGTTTTGCGTTTTCAGGTTCAAATCATTAACTAATGCATTAACCATAACGTGATCTGAAGGAATAAAGCGCATTCCCCCCAACTCGGCAACTACATTTGGTAATCCTGGTAACTTTTTACTATATAAACGCCCGCCTATGCGGTCACTGTATTCAAATAGCGCAATACGCTTTTCTTTGCCTTCATGCTGTTGTAGCCTCCACGCGCTGTAAACACCAGACACACCGCCACCAACAATTGCTATATCAAGTTCGTTTTTCATAGTCGTCTTTTCCTTAGCTAGATTAAGCTAAATTTACCCATAAAGACTACAAAGTTCTATTACGCTTTATTACACTCGATAGCAAATATCTGTCCAACCACATCTAGCAACGACGGTTCTTGTATTAGAAAATGAGATAAGCTGTGAAATAAACTAGACACTCGTTGATATTTATCTGACAAAAGTTAAGATAAATATCAACGTTATTCTATTCTTAGCGGCAGCGCCAATAACAACCAAGTTACAAATAATGCGCAGCGTCGCTTGGTGCGGGAATTCTACAATACTGATACTTTCCAAATAATGTATAACGATTCAAAGCGATTTTATCGTATAACCAATTATTAAACCTATTTGGTAAAACACTAAATATATTTGCGAGTTTGTACGGATAACCAAGCAGCTTAACCACTTCAAAAAAAGCATGACTTTGCGTATACGCTTTACCATTTTCAATAAACACCATTGAGGCGTATTCATTCGTCGAAAAACCAAAGTGCATTAACAACAACTCACCTTTAGGGGACTGCACGCTGCATAGTTTAAAAATAGTATTGGCATCGTTGTTAATAATAAAATTACACCACGCGCTGCAAAGCTTACATTGCGCATCAAATAATATAATTTTTTGATTTTGCATTAATATAGCTGCATCATCGCTCATAACACTTTCCATAAGTTAAGTACTAAATTACTGCTGCACCGGCTTTTTTTGTAGCTTGCGCTGCAAAGTGCGCCGATGCATATTAAGTTGCCGCGCGGTTACCGACACATTGCCATTATTACTGTGTAATACTTGCTGAATGTGCTCCCACTCTAAGCGCTCTGGCGACATAACAGCATCATCAATAGCGCTAGGCGCAGACGTGACAGGCTTTGTGTTAAGCGCTTTTAATAGGGTCGTCATATCAACTGGTTTAGTAAGGTAATCGTTAGCACCTAAACGCATTGCCTCTACTGCGGTCGCAATACTTGCAAACCCAGTGAGTAGAACAATATGAGCTTGGGCAAGCAAATTACGCAGCGGCTTTATGAGTGCAAGTCCGTTATCGTCGCCTAGTTTCATGTCTAATAAAACAAAGTCCGGTAACAATTTGCGTGCAGTGAGTAACGCATCACTTTGATTATGTGCCACTTCGCAAGTAAAGCCCTGCTTAGTTAAGCGCCTTGCTAGTGTGTTGGCTAAATTTATATCGTCTTCAACAATAAGTAACTTCATGAGGCTGTTTTCTCGGTGTTTACAATAGCAAGTTTTACTTTGGCGACAGCGCCGCCATCTGTATGATTAAACAAGGTAAGCGAGCCATTTAAACGCTCAAATGTTACATTTGATAAAAGCACAGCAAGCCCCATTCCCTGAACACTTGGCATAAGTTGCCCGCCCAGCTCTGCTAATTGTGGTGCAGAAAAACCACTGCCAAAATCACGAATTAACAAATAAACACATTTACTATGCAGGTTGTCTTGCTGCCAACTTAGCTCTAATTGAGTTTGACCTTGTTTTTGGTTTGCGAGGGTCGCATTTTGTAATAAATTTAAAATTGCAGGCAATAACATAACATCGCTCATTAGTGTTGCAGCGATAGGCGGTGTGATCCACTGAATGTGCTGATCAGGGTATTGCAGTAAAAGAGTATCCGTGATCTGTGTTTGCAGGTGCTTTACAGTTACGTGTTCTTGTGAATTTTTAAGCCGTAACTGCTCCGAAAGCTTCCTAAAATCATTAAGTTGGTTACTACACTGAATCAGCGGCGCTTGCATATGCTTAACAATAGGATTGTTTGGTTGTTGTTCTAGTAGCTCTTCAAACAATAACTGCAAGTTTGCGATGGGGGTCGCAAGTTGATGGGTTATTTGTGCAGCAGCTCCATCAAGGGTAACAAGCTGCTCATTACGTAATTGTTTTTCTCGCACGTTTGCAATAATTCGCTCTCGCTCTTTAAGTGCTCGGCTCATTGCGCCAATCACAAGTGCGATTACACTGGCACTTAAAACAAAATTGACCCACATACCAATAAAGTGCCCGCTCATATTCATTTGATGCATACTGTGATCGGGCATTTTTATCAATAAAAAGCTGTAAGCTGCAATCGCTAACACGGCGATATACGCCAATCCCTTTTCACGTAATGTAACAGCTGCAATCATTATGGGAAGCAACAACAACGAAACAAACGCATTGGTTGCACCGCCACTTAGCGAAAGCAAAACAGTTAAAAACAACACATCAGCAGTGAGCTGCATTAACATACCAAACGGTTTAGCTTGGCTTACATTACGATAAGCAAATAGGCTAATTAGCTGAAAAACAGCCTCTAACGCAATAACAGTGAGTAAAGGCAGTAACGCAATTTGGTGCTCAAGTAAAAAATAAACGCTTAACACTGCGATTAACTGCACAGCAATTGCGCCGCTTCGCAGCATTAATAGTCGACTAATAGAAGGGTCGGTTCGCATTAACAAAAGGTAATTGCCCAATCAAATGTTTAATAAGGTTATTTTAACGGTTATATGATTTTTAATCATCATCCATAGAAATTGTAAACGGCGCACAAGGGGTGCCTTGATGAAACACCATTTGCCATTGCTCACCTTGTTTACGCCAAAGCGACATACGCAATGAATAATTAAATTCACTGCGAGCAGTGCGCCTATAAGCGGCTTGGTAACTTAGCTGCGCAACATCATCGCTTAGCATTCGACCTTTAAAATGTTGATTGTAAAACTGTGGCACCACTTCGGTAGGTAAACGGGTAAGCACTTGGTATTTATTAAATGTAGTGCCGTTGGCAGCAATTTCGATAAATTCATCATCAAGTAAAGCATCTAGCGCACGCTCAGATTGGCGAATTTCTGGGTCGAGTAACTGGCGCTCAGCATCAATCAAATGGTTAAATAACGACACTTTTATTTTGTTACTCATATGCTTCCCTATAATTTATAAACTTACCTAGGCGTGTTGATCTTTGTGGATTGAAATTTGTTCAATCTAGGGACGATTTAATCGCGGCGCGAGGTTTGACATTTATACTGCGGTATCGCCTGTTTATGGGGAATAACCACACGACATAGGATCTGCCTTGCCTAAATACCAAACGTACTGC
>NZ_PNDU01000347.1:0-4943 GCF_005886635.1 Pseudoalteromonas sp. S558
CCAACCCCCCCATACAGCACCCCCGAACTGCAGCTGAAAAAGCAGAGAACGAGCGTTTAGAGCAAGCACGTATTGCAGCCGAAAAAGCAGAGAGCGATCGTTTAGAGCAAGCACGTATTACGGCTGAACAAGCAGAGAAACCTAAAAAAGAAGGGTTTTTCTCTCGTCTTAAAAAAGGCCTGTTAAAAACTCGTCTTAATATTGGTTCTGGGTTTGCATCAATATTCAGCGGCAAAAAAATAGACGATGATTTATTTGAAGAACTTGAAACCCAACTATTAACTGCCGATTTAGGTGTTGACACTACCATGAAGTTAATCGACCGATTAACTGATGGCGCAAATCGTAAGCAGCTAAAAGATGGTGATGCGCTTTATGAGCTGATGAAGCAAGAAATGGCAACCATGCTCAAAACTGCAGAGCAGCCTTTAGTTATACCTGTTGATAAAAAGCCGTTTGTTATATTAATGGTGGGCGTAAATGGTGTAGGTAAAACAACCACTATAGGTAAACTAGCTAAGCAATTTCAAAGTGAAGGCAAGTCAGTTATGTTGGCTGCTGGTGATACGTTTAGAGCCGCAGCCGTTGAACAATTACAGGTATGGGGTGAGCGCAATAGTATTCCTGTTATTGCGCAGCACACAGGTGCTGATAGTGCGTCTGTTGTTTTTGATGCATTTCAAGCTGCTAAAGCTCGCAAGATTGATGTGTTAATCGCCGATACAGCGGGTCGCTTGCAAAATAAAGATAATTTAATGCAAGAGCTTGAAAAAATAGCACGCGTAATGAAAAAAATAGACCCAGATGCGCCGCATGAGGTGATGCTAACAATAGATGCTGGAACAGGTCAAAATGCTATCAGCCAAGTGAATTTGTTTAATCAATGTGTTGGTTTAACGGGCATTACCCTTTCAAAACTTGATGGCACGGCAAAGGGCGGTGTTATTTTTGCTGTGGCTGATAAATTTAATATCCCAATTCGTTATATTGGTGTTGGCGAAAGCATTGATGATTTACGCACTTTTAAGAGTGACGACTTTATTGATGCACTATTTAGCCAAGATGAGGACGACGTTTAATTTACCAAAAGGGAGCTTGCTCCCTTTTTAATTGCGAGGAATACCAATTGCATTTGTGTTTTTGATGAGGTTGGCATAATAAAAAATGATAAATTTTCAGCAAGTAAGTAAAACATATCCAGGAGGGCATCGCGCTCTCGAAAAAGTTAATTTTCATATCAAACAAGGTGAACTGGCGTTTTTAACTGGCCACAGTGGGGCGGGTAAAAGTACGTTATTAAAGTTGATTAGTTTAATGGAACGCCCGTCAGCGGGTAATGTATTTATTAACGGTGTTGATTTAAATAAGGTTAACTCACGCCAAGTTCCTTATGTTCGTCGTGATATTGGCATTATTTTTCAAAATCATCGTTTATTAGAACGCTATAGCGTATTTGATAACGTGGCATTACCATTAATTATTGAAGGTACTCACCACAACCAAATTGCAAAGCGTGTTCATGCTGCACTCGATAAGGTGGGTTTAATTGATAAAATAAAGTGTCACCCGTCTATGCTTTCAGGAGGCGAGCAGCAACGTGTTGGTATTGCTCGTGCTATTGTAAACTCTCCGCCAATTTTATTAGCCGACGAGCCGACTGGTAATTTGGATCCTGAGCTTTCAATGGAAATTTTGCGATTATTTGAAGACTTTAATAAACACGGTACAACGGTGCTTATTGCTACACACGATTTAGGTTTGGTTGCGCGCATGAAATACAGAAGTTTAACCTTGAAAGAGGGGCGAATGCTTCAAGATCCCTTAGCAGAGGGGGCATTATGAGCTTACTGTTTAAAGGTCGTCATAATAAAAACGAAAAGCAAAAAAAATCTATCTTGGCTGGCGGTTACTTTTTTATTATTAATATTTTTCGCCAAGGTGTGCACAGTCTTGGTGAAATGTGGCGTACACCTTTAGCGTCAATGATGACTATAGCCGTTTTGGGGCTGAGCCTGACGCTGCCTGCCACACTTTATTTAGTGGTTAAAAATGTTCAACAAGTCAGTAGCGGATTTGAAGAAGCGAGCGAAATATCATTGTTTGTAAAAGAGACAATGAACGAGCAACAAACACAAACCTTAGTTAAACGACTGGCACTTTACCCAGAAATTGAAAGTGTGACGTTTATTTCAAAGCAGCAAGCGCTGACAGAATTTAAAGATGTGTCAGGGTTTGGGCAAGCGTTAGAGTACTTAGATAGTAATCCACTTCCTGATGTTGTGCTTATAACGCCTACTAAGCGCCATAGTCAACCTAACGCAGCTAAAGCACTTTTAACCAAGCTTGAAAATGAGCGTGAGGTTGATTTTGGTAAGCTAGATATAGCTTGGTTAGAGCGTTTAAATGCACTCCTTAGCTTACTAAAAGAAAGTGTAATAACAATCACGCTACTATTATTGACTTCGGTTACGCTTATTATTGGTAATACTATTCGTTTATCTATTATGGATAAAAAAGAAGAAATACAAGTAATGAAACTGGTAGGGGCTACCAATACATTTATTCATGCGCCATTTTTATGGACTGGTATTTGGTATGGCGTTATTGGCGGGTTATTCGCTTTTGTATCGGTGGCTTTGATGATGTGGTGGCTATCTTCTGCCGTAAGTACTGTTGCAGGGGTTTATCAAACTAGTTTTTCGTTGATTGGCTTGTCATTAAAAGAATTTGGATTTTTGGTTTTACTTGCAACAAGCTTAGGCTTTATTGGCTCATACCTTTCTGTAAATCGTTATATTAAAGAAATAGAACCCGACAAAGTATAAGTGAACCAACCCAGCTCGATATGCGTATGCTGTTGAGCTGGGTTATACCCCCATTATTAAAACTGTCATAATTTTGTACTATTCTCCATTTTAAGTAATGAGTTGTAAACGATGTGCTGCGCTAAGGTTAAGCCCTTACAGCGCCTTAATTCATCACTTATTCAGTCGCTTATAGTAGACTTAAATAACGCTAAAAACCTCTTGATTTATGATTCAAAAAAGTTTTAAATTGGGGTTAGCACTCTTAGGTAAAGAGTGCTAAGATGGTTTCAAATGTTTATCACCGAGGTGAAAAATGAGTAAAGATTTATACGCAATGGCACTTACAGTCGGACAACAAAGCGCAAGCATGGACGGTTACCTTCAAGCGGTAAGCACTATCCCTATGCTTAAAGTTGAAGAAGAGCAAGAGCTTGCCAAGAGGCTTCAGGAAGAAGGCGATCTTAGTGCTGCAAAGCAACTCATTATGTCGCATTTACGTTTTGTAGCGCATATTGCTAAAAGCTACTCGGGTTATGGTTTGCCACAAGCAGACTTAATTCAAGAGGGCAACATTGGCCTGATGAAAGCGGTAAAGCGTTTCGACCCTACCGTAGGTGTTCGTCTAGTATCGTTTGCAGTGCATTGGATTAAAGCAGAAATTCATGAGTTCGTGCTTAAAAATTGGCGTATTGTTAAAGTTGCAACGACCAAAGCACAACGTAAATTATTTTTTAATCTGCGCAAAAATAAAAAACGCTTAGGTTGGTTTAATCAAGCTGAAGTAAGCACTGTGGCAAGCGAGCTAGGTGTGAGTGAAAAAGAAGTGCGTGAAATGGAATCGCGTATGAGCGGCCAAGACATGGGCTTTGACTTAACTGGTGATGATGACGATAACGCACCAACAAGCACTTATTCACCCGTACAATACTTGACTGACGGCGCAGCTGATTTAGCTGATGACGTTGAACAGCAACAGTGGAAAGAGCAGGCGCATACGCGTTTATTTAGCGCACTTAAAACACTTGATGAACGCTCACAAGATATTGTTAGCGCACGTTGGTTGTCTGACGACAAGGCAACTCTTCAAGAGCTTGCACAAAAGTACAGTGTATCTGCTGAACGTGTTCGTCAGCTTGAAAAAACAGCGATGAAAAAGCTACAAAGCGCTATGAGCTAATAGTGATTTGAGTAACAAATTTTAAAAGCCCTGCATGAAAATGCGGGGCTTTTTTGTTTTTGTAATAGGTTGCTTTGAGGCAGTAAAGTCAGTTGAAATAAGCTGAACAGGTGCGCATAAACTATAGCGACCCGCTAATTTTTTCGATTTTTAAATGTGCTATTACATAGGAGGGTTTCACAATGTCATCAGTGCCTAAAAATAAAGAAGAATTGTATCGAGCGATAAAACTAAACTCTGAAAAAATACTTGAAGACTATTTATCAATTCCAAAAGAGTATGCACACAAAAATGGTATCGAGGGTAATGTTAAAGGAGCGATAATTAATGTTGCAGATACACTCGCTTACCTTATTGGTTGGGGCCAGCTAGTGTTAAAGTGGCACCAATTAAAGTCAGAAGGTTCTGATGTTAATTTTCCAGAGACTGGGTATAAATGGAATGAGTTAGGTCAATTGGCTCAATACTTTCAATTACAGTTTAAAAGCTGGTCATATAGTCATTTGATTTTAGAGTTTGCAGTGACAATAGCTAAAATATTATCGCTTATAGAGTCCTTAGATAATCATAGTCTTTATGGCACTGCTTGGTATGAAAAATATACGCTAGGTAAGATGATTCAGCTAAATACATCTTCACCCATGAAAAATATGCGCGCAAAAGTGAGGCGGTTTAAGAAAATCAATCAAATATAGCAGTAGATCATATGATATTTAAAATTTAAATACTCAGTACTTTTTGAGTGTTATTTTTTTAATTTTAACTTATTGCTTGCTATATTCTTTCACTCAACTTTACCTAGGGCGTATTGACCTTTGTGGATTGAAATTTGTTCAATCTAGGGGCGATTTAATCGCGGCGCGAGGTTTGTAACCTAGTGGGCTAAGTAAAAATCGAGCAACAAAGAGTTAATCGTCCCTAGAAAGAACCCAAAGGGCAGCGCATGTTTGGCATTTATT
>NZ_PNDU01000348.1:0-4402 GCF_005886635.1 Pseudoalteromonas sp. S558
GGATGGTTTTGATGAGTTCAGGGAAAAAATAATAAGGCTCATTGGTGGACATGCGTTGCATTTATATAAAATCCAAAAAGTTGCCTAGGGGTCTGATCAATGCCTGCTAAATCGGTAGAAACACGTAACGAACGTGACAAACTGATGTTTAGAGTAAAAGTGAAACTTGATGCAAAATTATTAAACGACCATATCAAACAAGTTAAAACAGGGGTGCCCGGCCTTGCTTATGTTTTATTAGCACCGGAAAAAAATTGGCCTATGCAATTACAGGTGAGAGTACCTGAATAATGGCTAATGCTAAAACCAAAAAATCGTTGGGTGTGGTAAAGCTGACACAGGTTACGCATCGCTATGGCGATAACTTAGCACTGGATAATATTAATATTGAATTACCAGCAGGTAATATGGTGGGCTTTATCGGCCCCGATGGGGTGGGTAAATCGAGCTTACTTGCACTTATTGCGGGCGCTCGCGCGATTCAAGAAGGTAAAGTGGAGGTGCTGGACGGTGATATGCGTGATAATGGCTTTCGAACTTCGGTTTCACCACGTATAGCCTACATGCCACAGGGTTTAGGCAAAAACTTATACCCAACACTCTCTGTTTTTGAAAATATTGATTTTTTTGGTCGCCTTTTTGGTCAAGATAAAAAAGAGCGTCAGCATCGAATTAAAAACTTACTAAAAAGCACCGGACTCACCGAATTTGCCGATCGCCCTGCAGAAAAACTCTCAGGCGGAATGAAACAAAAACTCGGTTTATGCTGTGCGTTAATTCATGATCCAGAACTATTGATTTTGGATGAGCCAACAACGGGAGTTGATCCGCTGTCTCGCCGTCAATTTTGGCAATTAATTAACCGTATTCGCGCTCAGCACAGCGGTATGAGTGTACTTGTTGCGACCGCTTACATGGAAGAGGCTGATGATTTTGATTGGCTGATAGCCATGGACGATGGAAAAGTTATAGGCACGGGTAGTCCAGAGGCTATAAAGAGACAAACGGGGCAAAAATCCCTTGATGAAGCGTTTATATCATTATTACCTGCAGAAAAACGTCATGATCATCATGTACTCGTTGTTCCTCCTCATCAGCAAAATCTAGAAACAGCTGAAGCTGCTATCCAAGCAACAGGCCTTACTAAAACTTATGGCGATTTTACGGCGGTTAATAATGTAAATTTACGTATCGAACGAGGTGAAATTTTTGGCTTTTTGGGGTCAAATGGTTGTGGTAAAACCACAACCATGAAAATGCTAACAGGCCTCCAACCGGCCACCAGTGGCGAAGCGAAGTTATTTGGTCAAGTTGTTGATGCTAAAAATATAGAAACCCGCAAGCGCGTTGGTTTTATGTCACAAGCATTTTCACTTTATAATGAGCTGAGTGTTGAACAAAATATGGTGTTGCATGCCCGCTTATTTCATTTGCCAGCAGATCAAATAGCGCCGCGCGTTAATGAATTAATTATACGCTTTAACCTTAAAAAATATCGTGATGATTTTCCTGCCGATTTACCTTTAGGAATTCGCCAGCGTTTATCGCTTGCGGTTGCGGTAGTGCACAATCCTGAAATGCTAATACTTGATGAACCTACCTCGGGCGTAGACCCCATTGCGCGTGATGATTTTTGGGAACTACTTATAGAGTTATCGCGGGAGCAGGGCGTAACTATTTTTATTTCGACCCACTTTATGGACGAAGCAGCACGCTGCGATAGAATTTCGTTGATGCATGCAGGAAAAATACTTGCCAGTGATACGCCCGCTGCACTTTGTAAAGCGCGTAGTGCAGATACGCTGGAAGATGCCTTTATTGCTTATTTAGAAGAGGCAGTGCTTGAGTCTCAAGCGAGTTCTGCTTTGCCAACAACGATGGCTGAAGAGCCAGAGCTGTTACCTGAAAGTGAGCCTAACACTGCGCCAATTGGTAAACAAAAAGCGAATACCGCTTTTAGCTTTTTACGCTTATTTGGCTATGCCCATCGTGAAACTTTGGAGTTATGGCGCGATCCTATTCGTTTAACCTTTGCATTGTTAGGCTCAATTATTTTAATGTTTATTTTAGGGTATGGGATCACCTTTGATGTTGAAGATTTGAGCTTTGCGGTGATGGATCAAGATCAAACCCCTGAGAGTCGCGATTACATTCGAAACATTACCGGATCGCGCTACTTTATACAAAAAACCGATATTAAAAGCCCTTCACAGATGGATAAGCGGATGCGCAGTGGTGAGCTAAGTGTGGCGATTGAAATACCGCCCAATTTTGGCCAGCAATTAAAGCGTGGGCGTAAACCCGAAATTGTAGTGTGGATTGATGGCTCTATGCCGTTTAGGGCTGAAACTATTAATGGTTATATGAGTGGCACTTACTACAGCTATTTAACTGATCTATCACTGCGTACGTATGGAGTTGTGCCTAATTTGCTTGCGGCTAATATTGAATCACGCTATCGCTACAATCAAGATTTTAAAAGTATTGAGGCGATGGTGCCTGCTGTTATCCCGCTTTTGTTAGTGTTTATACCTGCAATATTAATGGCGCTGGGGGTGGTGCGTGAAAAAGAGTTAGGTTCAATCACTAATTTATATGTTACTCCGGTTACGCGGCTTGAGTTTATTATTGGCAAACAACTGCCTTATATTTTAGTTAGTATGGTGAGTTTTTTTGGTTTAATTGCCCTTGCTGTGACTGTGTTTGGTGTTGCGTTAAAAGGCAGTTTTTGGGCGCTCAGTGTGGCTGCATTATTATATGTAACAGCAACGACGGGCGTAGGGTTATTAATTTCGGCTTTCACTAAAACGCAAATATCGGCGTTAGCCGCATCCACAGTGGTTGTATTGATGATTGCGGTTAACTTTTGTGGGTTGATTGACCCCGTTTCATCGTTAGAAGGTTTGGCCGCAATAATAGGCAAACTGTTTCCAACAACGTATTTTTTAGAAGCATGTCGTGGTGTATTTAATAAAGCACTTAATTTTTCCGATTTATCAGCGCAACTTTTGCCTTTACTTGCTTTTATACCCGTACTGACGTTAGCCAGTGTATTTTTACTTCCAAAGCAGGATAAATAGCCATGCAACGCCATAGTAATATTCTTCATTTAGGCATCAAAGAGCTGCGTAGCTTATGGCGCGATAAAGTGTTGTTGTTGTTTGTATTTTTTGCTTTTACGGGATTGATTTATGTGGTGTCTTCGGCAACGTCAATAGAGTTAAATAATGCGCCTATTGCCGTTGTTGATGACGACCAATCGCAATTATCTAAACGTATTATTAATGCCTTTTACGGGCCTTACTTTAAAACG
Source organism: Pseudoalteromonas sp. S558 (assembly GCF_005886635.1). Classification (NCBI taxonomy): domain Bacteria; kingdom Pseudomonadati; phylum Pseudomonadota; class Gammaproteobacteria; order Alteromonadales; family Pseudoalteromonadaceae; genus Pseudoalteromonas; species Pseudoalteromonas sp. S558. Next base: position 3,314 of record NZ_PNDU01000348.1, read on the forward strand.
CCTGATGTGATTGCATTAAGTGAAGTTGACCCTTCGCTTGATAGCGGCAGCTATACCTTTGTATTAAATATCCCGCCGCACTTTGAGCGCGATGTACTCGATGGTAAACAGCCTACACTGCAAGTAAATATAGACGCCACCCGTATGTCGCAAGCGTTTATTGGCGATAATTATATTAAAACAATTATCAGTGCTGAAATTAATGAATTTGTGCAAGGCTATCGCGCGGTATACACGCTACCTATTAAACAATCGGCGCACATAATGTTTAATCCTAATATGACCAGTGTATGGTTTGGCAGTGTGATGGAGTTAATGAATGTGATCACCATGATTTCGATTATTTTAACCGGTGCTGCGGTGATCCGCGAGCGTGAGCACGGTACGCTTGAGCATTTATTAGTGATGCCATTAACGCCTTTTGAAATTGTCATAGCTAAAATTTGGGCCAATGGTTTAGTTATTTTATTACTAACCACTTTTTCACTCTTTATTGTAATTGAAGGCTTTTTACAAGTGCCTATTCATGGCTCAGCAGCGTTGTTTTTATTGGGCGCCGCCATTCACTTATTTGCGACCACGTCATTGGGCATATTATTGGGAACGCAGGCGCGTACCATGCCGCAATTAGGCTTATTGATGATCCTGATTTTACTGCCATTACAAATGTTATCGGGCGGTGTTACGCCCCGTGAAAGCATGCCCGATATAGTACAAAACATTATGCTACTTGCACCGACGACTCATTTTGTAAAATTTGCTCAAGCCATTTTATACAGAGGAGCGGGGTGGGATGTAGTTTGGCCTTACTTTTTAGCTTTACTTGCAATTGGCAGTGTATTTTTTATATTTGCATTAACACGTTTTCGTAACTCAGTAGCGCAAGGTTAGTGATTATACCAATTTTATTAAAACATAATCATTTTAGCGTATTAAATAACTCACTAACTGCGTTGAATTTACTTGCAATAGACCCGCTATTGACGCGTAAATTCGCCTTGTTTCCACTGAAAATCTCTGACTAGAGAAAATAAATTTAAATATAACCATGATTCAATACGTTAGTAAACCTCTTAACCAGAGTTCAGG
>NZ_PNDU01000349.1:0-3753 GCF_005886635.1 Pseudoalteromonas sp. S558
TGGAAGAACCCTTTGGGCAGCGCCTGTTTGGCATTGATGCTGCGTTATCGTCTATTTATGGGGAATAACCACACTACATAGGCGCTGCCTTGCCTAAATACCAAACCGACTGCTGCAAATTTAACCTTGAAAGATCAACAGACCCTAATGCAATTGGTATTACTTATTCATTGCACCAATCAAAAATGCTGAAATTTTAGCACCTTCGCGCAGCGTTGTTTCAGAGCTTGACTGACCAACCAAAGAGCTGTCGGTAAACGGCGCTATTTCCATCATGTCCGCACCTGTAATAGGGAACTCATCGGCAATGGCTGATAAAATATCAAGCGCATGTTGCGGTGTTAAACCGTTATCTTCTGGCGTACCCGTAGCAGATGCAAACTCAGCGTCCAGCGCATCAATATCAAAACTAACATACACTTCATCAACGTTATCAGCTTTTAATTGTGCAATAGCCTCAGCAGCAACTGCGGCTGCGCCACGTTCTATGATTTCATGTGCCCAATGTTGCTTAACACCAAACGTACTTTCCCAGTGCGCTTTTGGCTTACCGCTTGAACGAATACCAAATTGAATTAAATGATGCGGTGCCGGTAAAAACTCTAAAATATGTGTACACCACGAGCCAAAACATAAATCAATACCTAAGCGTTCAACGAGTAAATCTGTATGCGCGTCAAAGTGAATAATAGCAGTGCGTTTGCCCTGCTCACGCTTAGCTTTTAAGTACGCTTTAGTCAGTGGATAACTAATTGAGTGATCGCCACCAATACCAAATATGCCTTTGTCTGTAAATGTTGCGTAAAAGCTGTCGCATACGTCTTCAGTAATCGATAATGGGCTCACATAATAATCATTATCTTCATTACCGTATAACGCTTTTTGGCAGTTAGAAATTGTTGCATCATTTAGGTATTTGTCATGCAATAAATGTGGAATTACACGCACATCACCCAAATCAAACGAATGGCACTGTGGTTGTTGATCAATCAATGCTGAGCGCACAAATAACGGTCCCCAATTTGCGCCACGTAAAATACCGCCACCGCAATCAGAGCTAATACCTAACATAACCGCTTTATGCGGGGAATTTGGTAATTCATTTAACGACTCACGCCATAGGTTATCAACGTTTTCAGTTTGCCCGTAAAGTTTATTTCTCAGTGCTGCTTTTCGCTCTTTGGCTGTATTTACCGTGTATACACCATCACCTGGTGCGCACAAGCAGTGCTCAACTTTGTTTTTAAATGCTTGAAATTGTGTGCTCATAATAAACCCTTACGATTTTTTGTTCTGTCCGCAACTAACTAATTTTGATTAGTTATGCAAAATATTTAAAAATGCCTAAACTTCAAATAAATTCTATTTTGCTTAATAAGTCCGTGCCTGATCCGTATAAGTACATTTGCTTAAAAATAGTTAAAGAAAATATAATCAATTGAATTAATTAAACTTTAGTAATTTACAGCTAGGGCTTATTTAATTTTAGTTACGCGCTTGAGTGATACTTATTATGTCTGCTTAAACATGTCAACAACACCGTATGGCCGCGCATATAGATGCTTGATTGAATATTCATTGTTGATGAATAAATCAAATTAACACTTTAAAATATTCATACTTAATTTTGAACAGTTAGAATAAAACGGACAATCGTCCTGTACTTGATAAACGTTTCTAGCAATCATGTTAGATTGACAACAATTTTTATAAAAAGGCTTAGCTATGGAAAAGGTATTTCACTTAGGACTATGTATTGACGATCTTAAAGGTGCAAAACTTGCAATTGTACCGGGCGACCCTGATCGTGCTGCACGCATTTCACAATTCCTAGACAATCCAACCTGCCTTGCTCAAACACGTGAATTCCATGTTTATTTAGGCCAACTTAATGGTCACTCTGTGGTTATTTGTTCTACGGGTATTGGTGGTCCATCTACGTCTATTGCTGTAGAAGAATTAGCGCAACTTGGCGTACGTAAATTTTTACGTATTGGTACAACGGGTGCTATTCAACCACATATAAACGAAGGTGACATTTTAATTAGCCAAGCATCTGTGCGTTTAGACGGTGCTAGCCAGCATTTTGCACCACTTAGCTACCCTGCTGTGTCTGACTTTTATGCAACACAAGCAATGGTACAAGCATGTAATAATTTAAATATCGATTTTCATATTGGTATTACAGCTTCAAGCGATACGTTCTACCCAGGCCAAGAGCGTTACGATACGCATTCTGGTTACGTGCCAAAAGCATTCCAAGGTAGCTGTGAAGAATGGCAAAAGCTTGGTGTAATGAACTACGAAATGGAATCGGCGACATTATTTACTATGTGCGCGGCACTTGGTTTACAAGCAGCTTGTGTAGCAGGCGTACTTGTCAACCGTACTCGCCAAGAAATACCAAATGTTGACCATGGTGAAATAGAGCGAAAATCTGTCGCTGTCGTACTTGAAGCAGCTAAAGTATTACTTGATTAATACCGGCTGTTACAATAAAGCACAGCTTTTAGCTGTGCTTTATTGTATGCGGATCACTCTTTAAGTGGGGCGCTAATTATCTCAAGTGCGGGTAAATTGCTAAAACTAGCCAACACAGCCTTTGCTACACCAGCTTGGTTTTCTTGCCCTTTGGTTTCTAATAACGTAATACCCTTCACAACGCTTTCATTAAAGCTAAGACCCGCTAAAAAAAACTGACTTAATGCGCTTTGTAGTGGCGATAAGCTTGGGCTATACGCTGCATTTTCAGCATAGCTTCCATAAAAATCACCGTCATTAAACGTAACAATTTTTACTGCGCAAAAATTTTGGCTATAAGGCACGTAAGCATTAAGCGCAAAGCGGGCAAATGTTTCATCAAGGCCATCTAGATTAAATTTAGCTAACTGTGGTTTTGGATTGAATAAACTAAATTCATTACCTAAATCAGTTGGCCCAAATGAATGCGGTAGTAACTCGGCTAATGTAAATTGCTGGTTTGGGAGTAAAATATCAAATTCTTTAGCATCGGCTAGTTCATTCATAAACTGGCGACAATATCCACATGGTGCATCACTAATGGCTATTTTTAGAATTTTTTTAGCACCATTTAACCATGCATTATTAATAGCCGATTGCTCTGCGTGAACCACTAAACTCAATGCTTGATGATTAAATTCTACATTTGCACCAAAATAAAAGTGTATATCGCCATTTTCATCAAGCGCTTTAACGATTGCGCCAACGTGGAAAAGTGATACGGGAGCAACTGAAAACTCAGAAGCTAGAGGCACTAAACCTTGCAATAGTGAATCTTCCGACACCGCATATTGCGAGCATAACGCTTTAATATTATTAGAATTTAAAATGCCACGTTGGGACTTTAATTGGCTACGTAATGACGCTGTTTGCGCTACGTTTAATGAGATGTGTGAATTGGTAAGTGCTGTATCTTGCTGTACAGTAAAAGTTGCTGAAGCCATAACATTTTTTAATTATTCAATGGCTAAGTAGTTTAAAAGGTTAAGATACTAAATACCAGCCTATTTAACGCAAAAAAAGGGAGCACATCGCGTACTCCCATTTAATTAGGGCGTGCTGACCTTTCGTGATTGATTTTGCAGCTGACTGTTTGGTTTTTAGGCAAGGCAGTGCCTATGTGGTGTGGTTATTCCCCATAAATAGGCAATAACGCAGCATAAATGCCAAACATGCGCTGCCCTTTGGGTTCTTTCTAGGGACGATTAACTCTTTGTTGCTCGGTTTTTACAT
>NZ_PNDU01000035.1:0-275 GCF_005886635.1 Pseudoalteromonas sp. S558
AGTTCGCAAGCGTTATTAGATGAAGCTGCATTGGCGGCCTGCATGGCGTATGTAGACTTAAATCCCATTAGAGCCAAAATGGCTAACACCCCAGAAGAATCTGACCATACCAGCGCTCAACTACGCTTAACATACGCAAAAGATGGCAAACAACCAAAACAACTACTGCGCTTTGCAGGCATGCCACGTCAAATCATGCCAAAAGGGCTACCCTTTGAGCTTAAATCGTACCTTGAACTTGTTGAGTTAACAGGGCGCTGTATACGAGAGGACAA
>NZ_PNDU01000350.1:0-5352 GCF_005886635.1 Pseudoalteromonas sp. S558
AACTTTAACTCCGCTTTTAGTTACTTAACCTGAACTCTGGATAATAAATCTATCTCGAGCAGCTATTTTCAGCGCTAATTGCGTTGAATTTACTTGCAATAGATTCGCTATTGACGCGTAAATTCATCTTGTTTTCACTGAAAATCACTGACTAGAGAAAATAAATTTAAATATCACCATAATTCAATATGTTAGTAAATCTCTTAACCAGAGTTCAGGTTAACTTAAAACAATTCATAGGAAATAATAACATGCTAAAAAAACAGTTAATGAGTTTGTTAGGCCTAACTTTAATAATGTTGTCGGGGTGTAGCAGTACTGCTGAGCCACAAAAAAAAGTGGCCCCGCAGCTCAATAACCAAGCGGGAGTCGTTATTACTTCTGATGAGTTGGCTGAACTTAAAGCATCAGCAAAGCAGTGGCAGCAAGCTAAAGCCGGTGTTGAGCGTTTATTGGTTATAGAGCAAGACCTAAAGCTATTAATAAAACAACTAACCTCAGTAGCACAAGAGCAGCAATCAGCAGCCGCTGCGCAAAAAAGTGAAAGTAAAATAGCGAAAAACAGCTCGCTTAATCCAGAACCAATAGCTCCACCGGCCCCCATACAGCCAACAAAAGCACAGCCAATAAAGGTGCAGCCTCTCTTCGCGCTTCAGGTTGCCTCGGTAACAGATCAAACCCGATTACCACAAAGCTTTGCTAAAATAAAAGCGACGGCACCCACTATATTTTCAGGTAAAGTCGCTGCGAATGTCGAAAGTGTCAACGTAAATGGCACCACGTTTTATCGGCTAAAGCTTGGTGCATACATAAAGCAGGAAAACGCCGCTAAAGATTGTAATAAACTAATGCAATACCAAGTCATGTGCATTGTTAGCCACTACACAGAGCAATCATTAAAAATGTAAATCGGCATAGTAATTGCTTTGTAATTGTCATGTTTTTAGAGGATGGCAACTATGCGCCTTTTACTACCCTTATTATTTGTAAACTTAACCGCATGCAGCTTAACGCCAGAGCCTGAGCCGAGTATAAGTACCGACGCGACAAAAGCAGCGATGGCTCCTTATACCGTAAACCAATATGTGAATAACTTGAGTATTCAGCTCAGCCACATAAAAGAGCCTTATAAAAGCACTGCATTTATAGCGGTAACAAGTTTTTATTTAGCTGACGCACTGGATTCAAAACTTGCCGATGGGCAAGGCGCAGGTTTAAGCCAGCAAATTCAAGAAAGCCTTATCACGCAGTTTACGCAGCTAGGCTATAACACCATTGAATACCGACTTGAAAATAGCCTTAACTTGTCCAGCAATGCTGATTCTATTTTAAGTCGAGATATTAGCCGGTTACAGCAACGTCAGAATATTGACTTTGTGATCACCGGTACATTAACACGCCAGCAGCATGCCTATATTGCTAATGCCCGCATGGTAAATGTAAAAACGGGCCACGTTGTCTCTGCCGCCACAACAGAAATTCCAATTAATGTAATGTGGGGCAATGAAAAAATACAACAACGCGGTGATTACATATACCGTAGTGAATACTAATTAGGAGCCAATATGAAACGTTTATTATTAACTTTATTTTTGCCACTGGGCTTTGGTTGTACACAAGCAATAAACAACAGTACGCAGATAACAGACGATGCTCCGGCGTTTTTTGAGCCACAACGTGCTGTTGCAGCACCGAGTGAAAATGGCTCAATGTATCAAAGTAATATTGCTGTTATGAACAAACAAAGCCAAATAAATACCAATATACGTAAAAACATTAATCATTATGTACGTGGCATCATGCAGGATATGGCTGAAAACCTACAGTACGTGAACACAAAAACGCCGCTAGCAGTTTCAAGTTTTATATTTTTAGATCATGATTATAACGATGCTACTTTGTTAGGTAATCAAATAGCCGAAAGCTTTATGCACGAGCTGCATAATTTTGGCGTCCCCGTTATTGATTTTAAAACCACTGACTACATGCGCGTAACGCCAAGCGGAGATTATGTATTTAGCCGTGATTATTTAGAGCTTAATCAAGATCAAAACTTTAGCTATGTATTAGCGGGCACCTTGGTTAACCATCAAGGCGGAGTACTGGTCAACGCACGAATAGTCGGGCTTGAAAGTAAAGCGGTTGTAGGCTCAGCGCAGGGCTTTATTCCTCAAGCTGTGATAGATGCACTCAATAGTAGTCGTAGCAAAGATGGCTTGATGCTCAAACAAGCAAGTAAGTGAGGTTACTGATGACTAATCTAGTTAAGAAACTTATTTGTATAGCGGGCGTATCCCTATTAATTTCGGGGTGTAATTTATTACAAAGCCAGCCAAATAAAGTCACAACAGAAACGCAGCAAAGCACCACTAATAATTACGATTTTAGCCAAATGCTACAACAAGTTGAAAACGATAAAGTAGATGAGTACAAAGACTCAAGTCAGTTTATTCCAAGTAAACATCATAAAATACTAGCCAATTATGTCGAACAAATGGCGCTCGATTTAACAGAAACAATGCGTATTGAGCAAGGTATATCAATTGCAGTTGCATCGTTTGTTGATTTAGATGCCACGCTTAAAACAACGAACCAACTAGGTAATCAATTATCAGAAACGTTTATGCACCAACTGCAAAAATTTGGGTATAACACGGTAGACTTTAAAACAGCAGATTTGATTACGGTAAACAATCAAGGCGACTTTGCTTTTTCGCGTGATACATCAAAACTGGCAAAAAATAATATCGCGAGTCATATATTATCAGGTACATTGATTTATCGTGAAAATGGCGTGGAAGTCAATGCGCGTGTAATCAATGTTCAAAGCAAACGTTTAGCGGCCAGTAGCCGAAAATTAATACCACTGTATGTACTAAATAAAGAAGATATATACTTATCAAGCAATTAACTTCATTCGGTGCTTGATATAAAAAACCAGATACCGTTATAATTCAACTCATTAAGCACACCGCTTTGTGGCCTCTTAGTTAAATGGATATAACGGCCCCCTCCTAAGGGGCAGTTGCAAGTTCGATTCTTGCAGGGGCTACCAGTTAAATCAATAGGTTACGTTTTTTGTTTTTGTATGATATTTTTTATAGCACATTTATAGCGTCACAAATTGAAATATAAAGAAATTAGTGACGAAGTAGCGTAAGCAAAAATTTTTACGTCCTTTTAAGCAATTTGACATGCTGCTATAGCTCATTGACCTTTATTTGTAAGTCAGATGCAAAAGCTTTTATGTCATCAATGGCTTGATATAAATCTTGAACTGTTAAGTTGATAGGCTCGTTACTTTTGGTATGCCCATTTCTGTGGACAATATCGTGACGTAGTGACGTAATTTTAGATACTGTAGATATATCAATGTTTAACTTTTGATCTAAAACTTGTTCATAAACCTTTATTACTTTCGGAATATTATGAAACAGTATTTCGGATATATTTCTCAAAGCTAACGAGCCAATATTTAATTCGGTTGTGGCCAATTCCGCTATTGAATACTTAGCTTTTTTTACTTCTTCTACATTTTTAATCGCATTACTTAGAAATTCACTGCGTTCAGTAATAAGTGACTTTAAAGTATCTCCCAAAAATGACTCTAATAAAGTAACAGCATAAGCATAAGACATTTTTATAGTCATATTAGTGTGTAGCATAAAGGCTAGCTTTGAAGAATTTTCTAGATTAGTTTTAACCATAATTTTCAAAGCATCTAGTTCAGTTACGAAAATATTATGGATATTTGAAGAGCCATTTTCTTTGAGCCATTTTAGTTCAGCTTTCCATTCCGCTTCCTCCCATAAGTGCTCTTGGTAATCTGAATACTCTTGCATTAACTCTTGGTATTCATCTGAATTTTCGTCAAGCTCTTCTTTACTGAGTCTCTCTCTTATCCATTTATCCGCTTGTTCTTCTTGAATCTCAATAAGGTGATCTTTAGTTATACTCACAACGACTCCTTTCTATGATTTGCTGCACAACGTTTACTTATAGTGCATTTTACTAGATGCTATCTTCTAATTTTGTAATACGTTCAGACATTTTTATAAAATGCTCATTGGCTTCATTTGCATTTAATAGCTGTCTATCTTCGATCGCTTGAGTATTATATTCAAGGAGGTTCTCCATGAATGCTCCATAAAAACCAAGCGGAAGTAACAAGGACAACACGACAGAAAAAACAATCAATTCAGGAAGACATGATGCATTTGTAAAGTAGGCAACACAAACAATTATAGCAATAACTACTTTAAAAACGGTTGTAATTAAACACCACTTTTTCGCCAAATTTATTTTTTCAGTAAGAATAGATTCTTTGAATTTATCCAAAATTTACCTCTGCTAATTTATCATAATTATTTGACTGTTGCTCATGACTGAATTTTCAATATAACGCCGTACTAACTGGGCTAAAAATGTGTTGCGAATAAAACACTAACAAACTGTTTTAATAGCATTTTTAAATCTCAGCTTCTCTATATCTCGTTCGACCATATATCGGATAAAACTGAGGCTTTATGGAGCTGAATTGCTTACCATCAAAAAACACATGAGCAACACCTTCAAATAATTTATAATCCAAGGGTATTTTAGCATTTGGATTATGATAAATAGTAACCGAGTTAGCCCAATACTCCTCATATCCTTCATCTGAAATACCAACATCAAAGTCAATTGGTATATGATTATTATTAATAAATGCTTTACCTATAAGCCTAATATCAATGTCTCTTTTACCAAATTCGGCTAAAAAACCCATACGTAAAAACTTACCAATAGTGGCCTGATTGGAATGGATAACTGCGCTAATATGTTCTGAATCTGGCTGCTTAAAGAAATTAGAAGGGATTTCTTTCCCTTTCCAGTTATGCGCGTCTATTTCAGTAACTTTTTGTTTAATATGGATATTTTCTGTTACTTGATGAGTTCTTTTAGCGCCGTAAAGATAAGTCTCTAGCCCAGGGCGACTCCACATCATTGAATCCTGCTGATGGAAGTCATGTATGGCAATAAGTAATGGGTGATCTGCAACATGCTCTTTTTCCCAATACTTCTTTTTTAATTTTGAGTACAACGGGCTAACCCGAATTCAAGTTCCAAGTGCACCAAACCTTAAACCACTAATTAATAAAGACTTCTTCAGCTGTCTGATAATTTAGTATTTTCCTTGGGCGAGTATTAATTTTCATTACAACCTCTTGGAGTTGTTCATTAGTTATAGTTGAAAAATCAGTTTTCTTTGGGAAATAACGCCTGATCAGACCGTTTGTATGTTCATTTGTTCCTCGTTGCCACGAACAATAAGGATCAGCAAAGTAAATAATAAAATCTAGTTCTCCTTCC
>NZ_PNDU01000351.1:0-4577 GCF_005886635.1 Pseudoalteromonas sp. S558
TTAATTCGTTAAATTGATCAAGGGTTTATGCAGGTTGGTATTAACTGGCTAGTGCCGCTTTCACCTTATCTCGGTAGCTACGGCTTACTTTAAGCTCTTGCCCGTTTTCAAGTACTAATAAATACTCGCCACTAACTTGTGTAACCAATTTACTAATTTGTTTTGTGTTAACAATAGCACTACGGTGAACGCGGACAAACAAATGAGGATCTAACTCTTGCTCTAGCTCTTTCATTGTTTTACGCAATATATGCGTTTGTCCATCTTGGCAATGCAAGCACATATAATCCCCCGCAGCGTCAACCCATTGAATAGTCGCAACTGGGACGCGAATTATTTCGCCCTGCTCTTTTACGGCTAATGATTCTGGGTAGCGCCTGTCTGTTAATGTATCACCTGTCGCTAGTTTTTTTAGTATTTCTTCACAATTATTACCAGTAATACCGGCTACAAAACTCGCTAGTTTTTTCTTATGGGCGTTATCTTGCTGCGTTTTTAAGTAGGTATGCACTTTCTCTACCGCCTGTTTTAGTCTGTTGTCATCAACGGGTTTTAAAATATAATCTAAAGCATGAATTTCAAACGCTTTCACTGCAAATTGATCAAACGCAGTTACAAACACAATCGCAGGGAGTACTTTTGTGCTTTCGCTAAGTGCTCGTGCAACTTCAAAGCCATTCATACCTGGCATTTGAATGTCTAAAAATACCAAATCTATCTTTTCGCTTTTGCATGTTTCTATTGCGTCTGCACCCGAGCTACATAATTTTATCACTTCAATGTCAGCAAACTCTGCAAGCCTAACATCTAAACCTTTGCGTGCTAATGGTTCATCATCAACAATAAGTGTTTTTATTTTTATCATTTCTTCACAGCCTTCTCAAACGGTACTCGCAGATTAACTTTTAATCCACTTGGCGTATTATGTGATAATACAAACGAATAGTTATTTTCGTAGAGCGTTTTTAATCTATCTTTAGTATTTGCAACACCTACACCTTGAGCATTAACCAACTGACCATTTTTTATTTCAGTGCCAGGCCCATTATCACCAACTTCTAGGAGCAGTTCATTGGCAAATACTTGTGCTTTTATATCGATTACGCCGCCATGTGATAAATGAGCTATAGCGTATTTAATCGCATTTTCAATAATAGGTTGCAGTATTAAGCTAGGCACTAGCGCCTCTTTTGCTTGCTCGCTTACTTCTACGTTTACTTTTAATCGCTCGTCAAAGCGTACACGTTCTATTTCTAAGTACAACATCAGAGCATGTAACTCTTGCTCTAATGGCACTTTTTTTATTGGATCCGTGTTTAAGGTATAACGTAAAAAATCACTTAATTTCGATACCATTAAATTAGCATCTTTATTTTCTTTAACCAAAATTAATGTTGAAATAGCATTAAGTGTATTAAATAAAAAGTGAGGGTTTAGCTGGTATCGCAACATTTTTAATTGTGCTTCATGTGCCATCGTTGTTGCTTTAAGCGCTTTTTGACGCTCACCTTGCAACAATTGATAATACTTAACACCAAAATATAAGCCACTCCAGCACAATATAATATAAACCGAGTCTAAGCCCTGTTGTAAATAATAAAACCACTCTTCGGGCCTATAACCATGGCGATAAATTTCCCACAGATTAAACTTTTGAACTACCGCCCATAAAGTGCCTGTTACGTAAGAAGCACCAAACACAACCACCATAAGCACCCAAGGTGAAGCATTCCATACCGTGCGATATATATAACGCAGTGGGACAGTCATCAAACAACCGGCGTAAGCATTGAGCAAAATCACAAACACGTAGATATCGCGCATTTCAAATACTTTAGAGCCGATGTAATTTACAAGCGCATAACCAATCCAGCCTGCAATTTGCAGGAGCCAAAAAAAGCGCTGTCGATTATCAACTAAAGATTGCCAGTTCAAAATTTACGTTTACTCCATAGTGTTAAAGTCTAATTCGACTTACACATTATATAGATTTATCAGAATGTTTAGCACTACCAACTGTCTTAGTTTTTAAGAGCCTTAACGCAAAGTTGTATAGCGCCGATAATAAAAAAGCGAAAGGGTGTGACCTCTCGCTTTTTTAATACTATTTATTAAATAGGTGACTATGCAAGCTTGTCTGAAGCAACCTTGTAAGTTGGATCTTCAATGACATTTACTTCTACTAAATCACGTGCTTTGTGTAATAACTGAGTACAGTCTTTGCTTAAATGACGTAAATGAAGCTGCTTACCCGCTTTAGTGTATTTTTCAGCAAGTGCATCAATTGCTTCTATAGCACTGTGATCTGAAACACGGCTATGTTTAAATTCGACTATTACGTCTTTAGGATCATTTTTAACATCAAATAACTCAGAGAAGTTTTTGACTGAACCAAAGAATAATGGACCGTGTAGTTCATATACTTTAGCACCTTCATTATCAATGTAGTTTGTTGTATATATATGCTTAGCGTGCTGCCAAGCAAATACAAGTGCAGAGACTATAACACCTACACACACGGCAATTGCTAAATCAGTAATAACGGTTACACCCGAAACCAGTACAATCACAAATGCATCAGATAATGGTACACGCTTCATCATTTTGAAGCTTGCCCATTCAAATGTACCAAGTACAACCATAAACATTACACCAACAAGTGCAGCTAATGGGATCATTTCAATTAGGCTTGATGCAAAAATAATAAAACCAAGTAACATAAGCGCAGCACTTATACCGGATAAACGAGAGCGGCCGCCTGAATTTATGTTGATCATAGATTGACCAATCATTGCACAGCCACCCATAGCACCAAACATACCACAAGTAATATTTGCAGCACCTTGACCAATACATTCTTTGTTGCTGTGACCGCGTGTCTCTGTTATTTCATCAATTAAGCTAAGTGTTAATAATGACTCAATTAAACCAATTGCCGCTAATATAAGCGCGTATGGGAAAATAATTTGTAATGTTTCTAAATTAAAAGGCACCATAGGAATATGAAACTCTGGCAGGCCGCCGGCAATTGTAGCGGCTTCATCACCTGTCATTCCTTTTAAGAAATCAAGTACAGTGTGTGCTTCTAAATCAAAACCAATAACTAAACCCGTTACCGTTACAATGGCCACTAAAGAGGAAGGCACTGCGGTGGTTAGCTTGGGTAAAAAATGAATGATAGCCATTGTTAATGCGACTAATCCAAGCATTATAAACAGTGGGCTACCTGTCATCCACTGTTGTCCGCCCATCCCGTCTGGTACTTTAAATTGCCCTAGCTGAGCTAAAAATATAACAATTGCCAAGCCATTCACAAAGCCCAACATAACTGGGTGTGGCACCATTCGGATAAACTTTCCGAGCTTAAATATACCCGCAAGTATTTGCAGTATCCCCATCAATAATACAGTCGCAAATAGATATTCTACACCATGGTCGAGCACTAAACTCACCATTACTACAGCCAATGCGCCAGTAGCACCTGAAATCATACCAGGGCGACCGCCAAATATAGCCGTGATTAAACCAACGATAAACGCGGCATATAGACCAACTAAAGGTTCTACATTTGCAACAAAGGCAAACGCAACAGCTTCTGGTACCAAGGCAAGCGCCACGGTTAATCCAGAGAGAATATCGTTTTTAGCAGAGCTTGGCGCCCTACTGAGTAAGTTAAACATTGAGTTCCTCAAATGGTGTAATGGGTATTAAAAAAGCGCCAAATTCTATCAAATTAGCGCCCAGTTAACAATTGTCATTGTATTGTTAGGCTAAACGGTGTTTAACCTAACAGAAATATATTTTATAGAGGAAGGGCTGTGCTGCGTTTTACGCACGTCATTGTCACATTGGAATGTACTTCTTGTACGTATTCTAAGCTCAATAGGTTATCGCGAACAAAGTGCTCATAACCTTCAATACCTTGTGAGATAATGCGTAACATAAAGTCCATTGTTCCTGCCATAGTGTAACACTCGGTTACTTGATCATAGCTCATGATCAGCTTTTCAAACTCGGCAAGATTCTTTTTCCCGTGATTAGATAAACGTACGTGAGCATAAACGAGCATATCAAAACCAAGTTTCTTTTCGTCTAAAAGAGCAACTTTGCTTTTTATATAACCATCTTGCTCAAGCTTCGCGATACGACGCCAACAAGGAGATTGTGATAAGCCAACTTTATCCGCTATTTCTGCAGTAGATAAACTAGCGTCTTGTTGTAAAAGTGCCAAAATTTGGCGATCTACGTGATTTAGAGACATTTTATTTCTTATTTATCAAATAAACTGGTTAAATTATACAGCTATTTTAAAAAACAGTCTGCTTATTTTTATCTTTTCTAAGTTACTTTCTTAACTCAAACATGAATAGGCATTAACCATATAGCCCACTTACAAATGGATTAGTGTTTTTTTCATCGCCCACTGTCGTGTTATACCAATTGCATTAAATTAGTGATCTATTATAGCGATAAGAAAATAGCTCAAAGGGCAGCGCATGTTTGGCATTTATGCTGCATTATCGACTATTTATGGGAATAACCACCTTGCTCGACGACAACAGCTTGCTTAGTCTCTG
>NZ_PNDU01000352.1:0-1453 GCF_005886635.1 Pseudoalteromonas sp. S558
GCCAAACATGCGCTGCCCTTTGAGCTCGATCTAGGAACATTAACTCTTTATTGCTCGGTTTTTACTTATTCTTACAGGGATGTAAGCCATTAGAGTAACGCAGGAGCAGTTACCGAGCCCACTAGGCTACAAACCTCGCGCCGCGATTGAATCGCCCCTAATTTGAACAAATTTAATCCACAAAGGTCAACACGCCCTAATTAATGGCTATTTTTAATTATTATTGTAAGCACATGTTCGATATTTTTAGATGTTGAGTTGAGGCTAAAAAATAAAAAGGTATGTACTAAAAGGAAGAATAAACTGCTAATAAACATTTAAAGTAGCTACTCTCTATATAAAATAGCGAATACTGCATAGTTGATTTGGTATAAAAGGGAAACTGCGTTAAAGTTTGCAATGTAATCATTAGAGGATAAATACGAAACGATGTCGGAAATTCAATTTTTAAATGTAGATCTAGAGCTTGAGTCAAAGCAAGATATTAGCGTGCTTGTGGCAGATCTAAAAAAGGTCGCTACGATTTTACATCATGACAAAGACGAATACCGTCATTTAGCACGTATTGAAGCGACAGGTGCAGTAAGTACTCCAGATAAAGCAATAAATCACTTATGTGAGCTTATTGAATCGTGTTCGCGTAATGCGTTAAAGCAGTGGTTAAGCTGCTCGCGTAGAACGTTTGATATTGGTTTTGAATCAGGCAGCTCGCCTAAATGTTTTAATCAAGCTTTAGACGCAGATACATTATTGCGTATATCTGCGATTGGTGCAGGTATGGAAATTACAATTTATCCAATTGAAAAATAATACCAACTAATTATCTTCGCTCCACTACTGCTGCGGTCATTTTTGATACGCAGCACAGCTCATTGCGGCTGTTGGTAATTTTTATCTCCCAAACCGAGCTACGCTTACCTATATGAAATGCTCTTGCTGTGGCTGTTAAAGTACCGTTGCGAGATGCTTTTAAGTGACTGGCGCTAATTTCTTGTCCAACGCAATAAAACTTAGTGAAGTCGACTACAAAGTTAGCTGCATAACTTGCTACCGTTTCGGCAAGCACTACATTAGCGCCGCCATGTACCATACCCATTGGATTATGGTGCTCAGGTATGGCTGGCATGGTTGCTACTAAATAGTCTTCCCCAATTTCAGATATTTCAATGCCCATGGTTTTCATGAGTGTGCCTTGGCCATTAATGCCTTCGTCTAGTTGTTTGCAAAACTCTAAAGTAATAGGTTGATACCAAATACTCATAACCGCTCCTTCTAAATGGTACTTACCAGAGTTCAGGTTACTTAACCTGAGCTCTGGATAATAAATCTATCTCAAGCTGCTATTTTCAGCGCTAACTACGTTGAACTTACTTGCAATAGGCCAGCTATTGACGCGCAAGTTTGCCTTGTTTTCACTGAAAATCTCTGGCTAAAGAAAATAAACTTAATTATC
>NZ_PNDU01000353.1:0-1473 GCF_005886635.1 Pseudoalteromonas sp. S558
ATTATAACGATAAGGAAATAGCTTAATAACAAGGCTAAAATTATGGTACATAGTTGTTCTATATAAATAATTTTTAACGTAGTTAGTGAGTACGCTAGAATGATCATGTTTTTAATAAAATTGGTATAAATTAACTAAAATGGTTAATTTGCATTAAAAAGCGGCCTAGGCCGCTTTTTTTCTGATCTATATTTACTTTGCATTCGTATATTTTTGGATTTAAATAAAAATTCAGGAAAAGTTCACCGTTACATATGTAAAAAGACGTTATAATTAAATTAACCTAACTCCCCCTCAAACTCACAAAGGAATTACAATGAGCTGGCGCCACTGGATCACTCTTTCTGCTTTAATAAGTACCGCTGCCTTCGCACAAGAAGAAGCCCCTACAAACGAGCAAGACAACAATATTGAGCTTGTAAAACAGTGTATTTTAAATGAAGTTATTGGCGGAGATGGAAAGCAAACTCTGGACGATCTTCGTAAAAAATGTTCAGCCCTTGAAGAAGAGAAGCAACTTACCGCGCTTGATAAACGCCAAGCACGTGAAGAAGTCGGCAAAAAAAATAGAAATGTAATTACACCACACAAACGCAACTATATTTTACCTCTTTCGTACGTCTCACATCCTAACAGTCGTCCTTTTGATGGCTTTGATGAATTAACGGATGAAGAAGACGGCGAACCTCTTGATCATTTAGAAGCAAAATATCAGCTCTCTATTAAAGTGCCGCTTTATGATGATTTTGCTGATGACGATCAAGCAATATTTTTTGGCTTTACGCTGCAATCATATTGGCAGCTTTATAATTCAGAAATTTCTTCACCATTTCGTGAAACCAACTATGAACCAGAAATATTTTGGGTTAATTACCTCGACCAAGAAAACGTTCCTTGGGGCGATGAAATGGCAATTGCTTTAGGTATTTCGCATCAATCAAATGGCCGCAGTCAGCCAAACTCTCGCTCATGGAATCGTATTTATGCTAATTTCATTTGGGAAAATGAAGGCTTTGTTTTTAGCTTCAAACCTTGGTACCGCATAACTGAAGATGAAAAAGAAAATGTTCTAGAAGCAAAAGGCGACGATAACCCAGATATTTACCGATACATGGGTTACTTTGAATTTAGCGGTGCGTATCGACTTAATGATCATGAATTTAGCTTTATGACACGTAACAACTTAAATTCAGATAATCGCGGTGCCATTCAACTAGATTGGTCATTCCCACTCTGGGGTCGTGTACGTGGTTACGCACAATACTTTAATGGTTATGGCGAGAGCTTAATAGATTATAACACTGATATAGAACGTATTGGCGTGGGTATATTGCTGACAGATTTACTTTAGGATCTGTTTATCTTTCGAGGTTAAATTTGCAGCAGACTGTTTGGTATTTAGGCAAGGCAGAGTCTATGTAGTGTGGTTATTCCCCATAAATAGGCGATAACGTAGCATAAATGCCAAACATG
>NZ_PNDU01000354.1:0-764 GCF_005886635.1 Pseudoalteromonas sp. S558
AATTTGCAGCAGCCTGTTTGGTATTTAGGCAAGGCAGAGCCTATGTAGTGTGGTTATTCCCCATAAATGGGCGATAACGTAGCATTAATGCCAAACAGGCGCTGCCCAAAGGGTTCTTCCTAGGGGCTATTTACTCTTTGTTGCTCGGTTTTTACTTAGCCCACTAGGTTACAAACCTCGCGCCGCGATTAAATAGCCCCTAGTTTGAACAAATTTTAATCCGCAAAGATCAACAGACCCTAAGGTAATTTAATGAAAAATTTTGATAAAATCTACGCTGTTAGCGTTAATGCAGGTGAATATCTACTTTTACAAGAAACGATGTTTGAGCAATCTATGCAGTTAACAAACAACGATATTTTTACTTTCGACGGTACGCCAAAAAATGATAATTGGCGTCCTGTAGATGTTGATTGGTTGGTAGTTGAAGGTGAAACCCCGACTAACAAACCAGATATAGCTGGATGGGGGGCTATGTCGCTCGCTATACCTATTGCTTTACAAAAAGTATTTGAGCTTACGTTAAAGGGTTGTTGTGAGTTTTTACCATTAAACTTAAATGGTGAGAGTTGGTTTGCATTAAATATCTTAGGTCAGCAAGTAGCTATTAATGAAGAGCATACAGAGTTAAATTTTAAAAATGGCCGTGTTAACAGGGTAAGGCGCTTTAAAAAGTTAGTCCTCAGTAAAGGTGCTATACAACAGGGTGGATTATTCAAAGTTAAGGGAGCCGGTATTTTCACCTTTTGTACAGATCAAAAGCT
>NZ_PNDU01000355.1:0-2212 GCF_005886635.1 Pseudoalteromonas sp. S558
GGAGACGAGACACCCGCAACTGGGATTTACCAGAGAAAGTGCACCTAAACCCCGAACGTGAAATCGTCAACGTGGAGAGTGCATAACGTAGTGATCGCGACAACTAGTTTGACAAACACCGCATAGGTAAAAAAGTATTACTTCCTGGTGATATTACATGGGCCGATAATATTAGAATTTTATTAACAGAAGATAATCAGGTCAATCAGATGGTTGCTTCAATCACTTTGAAAAAAATGGGCATTACTTTTGTTGATACTGCAGCCAATGGCCAAGAAGCCCTTGAATATTTAGCCCAAGCAAACACATCAAATCCATATTCACTTATTTTAATGGACTGCCAAATGCCAGTTATGGATGGATATCAAGCCACAATATCAATAAGAAACAATGAAATACAAAGTAAAGCAGCGCCAATTACCATTATAGCGATGACTGCAAATGCAATGACTGGCGATAAAGAAAAATGTTTAGAGTCAGGCATGAATGATTATATTTCCAAACCTATTTCCCAAGATCTGCTGTTTAGCAAACTCTTAAAGTGGCTACCCTATTCCCTTAAATCGGATCAGCTGCAATAAATAAGCTGTAAGCATAAAAAAAACCACAACCCGATTACTCAAGTTGCGGGTTTTTTATCGTTTTTAGATAACGAATCTAAAAACCTTTATTGGTTGACTTGGATATTAGTTAAAATTAATAGTATGAAATTAGAAATTTACTCGAAGATAAAGAACTAAAAGAGTATTTCGATCCATTAACTTCTAGATATAAACCTATACTAATTGTTTATGCAGAATGGGAAAATATGGAATAAAAATATTAATTACTTTTATCTTTCATATGATAAGAAAATTTTTACAAGTTAATCTTAGGCCCAAATTTAATAGCATCTTCTAAATGACTTGGTGCAAAGTGCGCGTAAACCATGGTTTGCTCAATCTTTGCATGACCAAGTATCTGCTGTAATACCAAAATATTACCTCCGTTCATCATAAAATGACTCGCAAAAGTATGCCGTAAAACATGGCTACACTGGCCCTTTGGCAAATTAATAATTAGTATACTCAAAATCGAGCTCAAACAATTAAGTGAAATACTAAGCTAATTAATTTCATTAAACTCAATACCATTTAAACTTTTCACTTCAACTAATTGCTTAAATTCTTCACCGCAAAATAGCCCTATCCCATCTAACAACTTAGATTTAAATAGCAATTTACTATTTATATCTGAATCAATAAATGCAAAGCTTTTAAAGCCACTTCTCAACCCTTTAGAGTAGTCCTCTATACATTTATCAGAATCTTCTTGCCCAAAAACACGCAAGTTAAAAAGTACCATTTCTGAGCCGTTTACGTCTATTTTAAGGAACTCGCCATACTCATTTAAAAAGTGATATAGGTAATCATAAGCTTCCTTAGATAATAGTAAAAAACCACCTTGGATATAAATATCAACCTTTTCATAATCAATAGACAACGGCTTAATAGGCATAACATCTGGCCATATATTTAGAATAGAATCATTATTGCCATGTAAATCAAAAAATTTAACCATGAACTCTGCCTCAGCAGTGTCCGAATAGCCTTTTAGTGATTGATACATTGAATGAGGGTCAAAATCTAATATGTCCCCTTGGTTATTCTTATTGTTTACTCTGTATACTTTCATGACTATTAAAATCTCATGATCTTACTCTGCATGCATTGTTGTTTGAATAAGTGCATTTTTTTACACTTAAAGTGTCCCATTCCCCGTAGTAAAATGCTTCTCGCTCATTTCCAAGCATTTGTTAGAGAAGAGTTTTTAACTTTGCCACAAAATATGCTGAGCTTACCCTATCATTTTTAGCCCAGTTCTTCGAGAGGAGGTTTGAGCAGATCTTTTAGTGGAATTGGAACTCCATTTTCTTCTTCTTTTTTATACAATTTTATTAATTTCACTAACTCCAATTCATACATGTACGAACTTTCTTCATAGTCATTTTTATCTACGGTCTCAGACTGAGATAAAAAATCATTATGCTTAATTGCAGCCTGTAAAGCTTGGATGCAGACTGACAGAGTTTTTGTCTCAATGCTAGGCATGCTTTGCCCTCTCTGTCAGACTAGTTGTCGCGCTTAATATTTAACCATTAAATAGAGGGTGTGGAGTAACATGAAACATTATTCAGCGCAAAGCAAAGAGGCGGCTCTTCAGATGCTGATGG
>NZ_PNDU01000356.1:0-7597 GCF_005886635.1 Pseudoalteromonas sp. S558
TGAGTTATTTAATACGCTAGACTGATCATATTTTTAATAAAATTGGTATTATTCAGTTAAACCAGCTGGCGGCTCACCGATAGCTTCTTCACCGGTTTCAATATCAACAAGTTCATAACCACGTGCTTTTCGCACAACTTTAAGCACCGGTTTTTCAAATGCTGTCTTTAAACGCATCGAATCATCTTTTAATTCATCAAGCGTTGTTCCAAAGGGCGCAGCTCCCGTTTCAGACCAATTAGTTACTTTACCATTTAGGTTATATTCTACTTCGTGTATTTGATATTGCGCTGCTTCGTCTTTCGTTGCTTCACAAAAAATCACACGGTAATTCCAAAATCCAGCCATTTTCTTATCTCATTAAAATTAATTTACGCTACTTTACCAGCTTTAAAAAAACATAAAAGCCTGCACAGGGCAGGCTTTTAAAAATCAATATAATTTAAAGCTAACTCTAGAAGAAGTTAACTTTAAACTCAGCGCCAACATAGCGTTCTTCATTAACCATTGCAGTGTTGTTGTTAAAGTCAATTGCACCAATTGCAACTTGCTCATCAAACAAGTTACGAGCAAAAACAGCGACTTCGTATTCATTATCGTCTTGGGCCCAAGTATAACCGGCACGAACACCTACTTCTGTTAATGGTTTACCTTCAAACTCAACCGCTTCATATAGGAAGAAGTTAACTTTACTGCGGTACGATACATCGGTATAAGCGTAAAAATTACCATCGGCTAGTTCTTTTGAATAACGAAGTGTTATGTTAGAAATAAACTCAGGTGCATTAGGTAAGCTATTACCATCAATAATGGCTCTATTATTCACTACTTTATCGGTAACATGCAAAGTACTACGTGTAGGTACAGGGATTGTAATGCTATCGTCTTTTAGCTCAGTTTTATTATAACTAAAGTTAAATGTTGCATTAAGCTCATCTGTTAAAACCCACTCGGTATCAAGTTCAAAACCATAACCCGTTGTTTTATCTGCATTAAGCAAACTTGTTGTATTTGTAGTCCCACCTACGGCAGTTAATTGCTGATCATCCATTGTGAAGTAGTAAACACTTGCATTTACACGCCCGCGACCATCAAGTACGTCTGATTTGAAACCTGTCTCATATGAAGTAACAGTTTCAGAGTCTGCTGTAGTAACTTTGTCAGAAAACGTAATACGACCTTGAATACTCGGTGCGCGGAATGTATTTGCAACTCGTGCATATAAATTAACGTCATCATTCAATTTATAAGATGCCGAAATATCCCAACTTACATGATCATCACTTACATTAGTTGTACGAGTGATATCATTTGTACATTGCATCAAGTTATTTAGGCAGTCATTGCTAACTATTTTACGTACTGCTTCAAAATCTTTTTCATCATCAGAGTAACGCAGACCAGCCGTTAGTTTTAAATCATCTGAAACAGTGTAATCTACAGAACCAAATACAGCCCAAGCTTTAGTATCTTGCTGTTGATTAACGTAACCGTTTAACACACCACCAGCTAACGTATTGTAACCGAAGTTTTCAATGATTACTGATTCGTCAAAATAAAATAAACCGGTTTGAAAATTAACATCGCCGTTAAAGTTACTCGCTAAACGTAATTCTTGCGTGTATTGGTCGTGTTCTGGTAAACCACTTTCACTTTCTGATGGGAATGGAATTGAACCTGGACCATGGAAGTCACCTAAAAAGTCAGCACCGTAACCACCATCGATATCGCCACGTGAGTTTACTTCAGCACTCTCCCAACCTGAAATTGAAGTAATTGTGTAATCGTTAAAATCATACTCTAGCTTTAAACTCATTCCTTGTGCATCAACTACTTGCTTTTCACGGGCTGCTGCATCGTGGTAAACAACTTTATAATCAAAGTCATCAACTAGATCATTAGTGCCACTTTTAATTGCATTAGCACGAAATGGGATTGGTGTTCCATCCATGTTGCGTACGTGGTAGTTAAATAGTGCTGAAAAATCATCTTTTTCATATAAAAATTGGATACGTGCCGCTCTGTCGGTGTAACCACCTAGTACATCATCCTGCTCGAAACCTGGCGCACGGTTATCAATAAAGTTGTCTTTGTCTTGCCAAAGAACAGAAACACGTGCAGAAAGGTGATCAGTTAAACCACCGCCCACTGCGCCTCTAAAATCTACAGCACTGTCTGTGCCATATGATACCGAGCTAAAACCTTCAAATTCTTGGCTCGGTTTAACAGAGTCAAACTTAACAAGGCCAGCCGGTGTATTCCGGCCAAACAATGTACCTTGTGGACCACGTAAAACCTCTACGCGTTCAACATCAAATACAGGGAAGCCTTTTAAAATAGCATTTTCTTGAACAATATCATCAACTACAAGAGAAACAGGTTGTGATGCATTCAAATCAAAATCGGTGTTACCTAAACCACGAACATAAAAACGTGGGAAAGTACGGCCATAAGAAGATTCAATTGCCAAGCTTGGAATTTTCGCATTCATAAAACGAATATCCATACCAGCTGAGCTGTAGACATCAAGATTATCACCTTGCAGTGCAGATACTGCGACAGGAACTTCTTGTGCGTTTTCTACACGTTTACGAGCTGTGACTTGAATAACTTCTAATTGGTTACTTTTTTTAGCTGTTTCTTGCGCAGCTAAAGAAGAAAATGAAGTACCTGCTACTGCAGAGAACAACGTTGCATTGATTAGGGTCGCTAACGTAGATCTTTTCATTGCTTTCATGTTGGGTTTAACCTTTTGTGTGCACTCTTATTCAACGGTTTATGTGTTGCGCAATTTATACCATGGAGGTAAGTTGCGGGCTCGGCCAATTTTTCGCGTCTTGCTATATGCTGCGCGGACCTTATTATCGAGAGTACAAAAACGATGTGATAAGGCTGAACGAACGCTGGAGATTATACCACTGCCAAATAATTTTACTGCATAAAATTGTAAACTTTTTTGTAACATTTAACTACAATTCACGCCATTTTCATACACTTTAGCGTCTAAAAGCACCAAAAGAGGACATATGTCCTTCCTTAAAAAGCAACCGCTAAAGTAGCGAGTTTGGTTTTTATAATGAAAATTAAAAATAAAAAAACCGCACGTAGCGGCTTTGTTATTTTTTAATGATGAGATGTTTTTATTAGCTACGCTTAAATGCAATCTCACCGTCGATATGAATATCTCTTTGAGGAAAAGCGATGACAACATCATGCTCTTCAAATACGGCATAAATACTAAAGCGAATATCACTGCGTACTTTTCTGAGCATAGTTTCAGACTCTGCACACACCCAAAAAATAGCATTAAACACCAGTGAGCTATCAGCAAAGTCATCAAATAATACCGTCGACTTTGGATCACCTAATATAGCTTCGTGATCATCGAGCACTTGCTGAATTAATTTTTTAACCAGCAACACATCTGATCCATAAGCAACCCCCACACTTACGGCTGAACGTGCATTACCATCAATTAATGTCCAGTTAGTCACCGTGTTTTCTAATAGCTGACTATTGGGAATAAGCATATGCACACCATCGTTTCGGCGAATACGTGTTGAGCGCGTATTTATTGTCTCTACGACTCCTTTTGCATTACCGACTTCTAAAAAGTCACCAATACGAATTGGCCGCTCCCACATAAGTATCCAACCACTTATAAAGTTGTTGATAATATTTTGCGCACCAAAACCAACACCAATAGCGATAGCACCCGATACAAATGCAAATGCAGTAACAGGAATGCTAAGCACTTCTAAGGATGTAAAAACCAAAATAGCGATACTGATAATAAAGTAGATACGTGTAAATAAATGCACTGCGTCTGGACTTAATTTTTTTGCCAATAAGGTTTTTTTTATTAACTTACCAATACGCGTAACAATAAACCAAATAGCAAAGAGTATT
The DNA here is from genome assembly GCF_005886635.1 of Pseudoalteromonas sp. S558. Classification (NCBI taxonomy): domain Bacteria; kingdom Pseudomonadati; phylum Pseudomonadota; class Gammaproteobacteria; order Alteromonadales; family Pseudoalteromonadaceae; genus Pseudoalteromonas; species Pseudoalteromonas sp. S558. Next base: position 3,910 of record NZ_PNDU01000356.1, read on the forward strand.
AAAGGCACTTTAATTATCTTGGCTACGGTAATGTGTACATCGCTGTAACTAAATACAACAAAGGCGAGAATTTGGTTTATGTATTCTAACGTCATTTATTTTCCAAATAAGCAGGAGCGCTTTAAATTAAGTCGCTATAAAGTAAGATTTTAACATTAAATTAGCGCGCTATAATATAACTAAAACGTGCAGTTAATAAGTTCAACATATGCTTTATGTACAATTTATTAACTCTTTATGACTTTAGCCGCAGTTAACTCCTAATACACAAACAACCTCCTTTTTTATATTTTAAAGTAGCTCAAATAATATTATTTAGGGCTGCTTTACCTTCTAAATGCTCATTATTAGTTAATTTGCGTCCAAATAGCGCTTAATACCGATAAACTTTATTGTATATAAATCAAAATTTGATAAGTTAGCTGTGTTTTTCAACTCGCAAAGCCTATTCCGGCTAATCTTTCTATGGAGTTATTATGCGTAAGACACTGATCGCCACTACTATTGCTAGTGCCCTATTACTATCTGCCTGTTCATCAGATGAAACAAAAAACACGGCAAAAGAAGACACTGCACAAGTGCAAGACATTAACGCAAACAATGTTTTATTTAAACCAAGCCCATTACAGTACATGGCCCCTGAGTTTAATAAGTTTGGCACTAAAGATTACGAAGCTGCATTCGATGCAGGCATTGCACAACACACAGCGCAAATTCAAGCTATCGCTAATAACTCAGCTCCAGCAACATTTGAAAACACATTAGTCGAAATGGAACTGTCAGGCGAGTTATTGAATCGTGTATCAGCCGCATTTTATAACTTATCTGGCTTGATCTCAGATGATGAGTACCAACGCATTGATGAAAAAATGGCGCCTGTATTATCTGCTCACTCAGATGATATCTATTTAAATGGTGCATTATTTAAACGCGTACAAACAATTTACGACAACCAAGATAAATTGAACGCAGAAGATCAACGCTTAGTTGATTTTTACTACAAGCAGTTTGTAAAAGCAGGTGCTAAATTAAACGATGCTGAAAAAGCTAAAATGCGTGAAATTAACTCAGAGCTAGCTCAGCTATCGACTGCGTTTTCACAGAACATTTTAAAATCGTACAAAGAAGACGTTATTGTAGTTACTGATAAGAGCAAATTAACGGGTCTTTCTGAAGGTGAAATTGCCGGTCTTGCAGCTTCTGCTAAAAAAGCGGGCAAAGACGGCTACATGATCACGCTAGTAAATACAACGCAACAGCCAATTTTAAGCAGCCTTGAAAACCGCGACTTACGTGAGCAAGTTTTTAAAGCTTCTGCAAACCGTGCTGCAAAAACTAACGGCCCTATCATTATCAAAGAAACCAACCTACGTGCTCAAAAAGCTGAGCTTTTAGGCTATAAAGATTGGGCTTCTTATGTAATGACATCACGTATGGCGCAAACCACTGATAATGTATATGGCATTTTAGATGATCTTGCACCAAAAGCAGTTGAAAAAGCGAAAATAGAAGCTGCCGCTATTCAAAAAGTAATTAACGATTCTGACGAAAGCTTTGAGCTTAAACCATGGGATTGGACTTTTTATGCTGAAAAAGTACGAGCAGAAAAGTACAACTTAGACCCTGCCCTTGTTAAGCCATACTTTGAAATGCAATCCGTAATTCACGACGGTTTATTCTTCGCAATGAATAAACTTTACGGCATTACATTTAAAGAGCGTAAAGACCTTCCTGTTTATCATGAAGACGTAACTGTGTATGAAGTATTTAACGCTGATAACAGTGCTGTTGGCTTATTTTACTTAGACCCTTACGCACGTGAAGGCAAACGTGGCGGTGCATGGATGAGTGCATACGTAAGCGAAAGTGGCTTAAAAGGCACTAAACCGGTTATTTATAATGCGCAAAACATTCCAAAACCGGCAGCAGGCGAGCCTACGTTAATGACGTTTGATGAAGTGTCCACTATGTTCCATGAATTTGGTCATGCTGCACACGGTTTATTCTCAGATGTTAAATACCCAAGCTTAGCGGGTACTGCAACTGCGCGTGACTTTGTTGAATTTCCGTCACAAGCAAACGAAGACTGGATGATCGAACCAACGGTACTTGCTAACTACGCTAAGCATTACAAAACGGGTGAACCAATTCCAAAAGCGTTACTTGATAAAGTGCTTGAATCGCAAAAATTCAACCAAGGTTACGGTACTACTGAGTATTTAGCTGCTGCATTGCTTGATATGGAATGGCATTCATTTGGTTCTGATGAAAAAGTAACTGACGTTCAAACCTTTGAGCAAGATGCATTAGAAAAACACGGTATTGCTTACTACCCTGTACCACCGCGTTATAAGTCAAACTTCTTTAGTCATACATTCGCAGGCGGTTATTCAGCTGGTTACTATGCGTATCTTTGGACTGAAGTATTTGCCGCAGATGCTTTTGCGCATATGGAAAATAACGGCGGCTTAACACGCAAAAATGGTGATAAGTTCCGTAAAGAAATCCTATCAAAAGGTAATAGCCGCGACTTAATGCAAAGCTACATTGAGTTTAGAGGTCAAAAACCGACAACCGACGCACTACTTAAGCGCCGTGGTTTAGTTGAATAATTAATAATTTAGTTATTCTCTTATGAAAGCCCGCTTGCGGGCTTTTATTGTTTATAGATCAATATATAACAGATAAACTGCTGTCATTAATTATTTAAAGATGATGACTATGCGGTACTTATTTGCAGTAACTTTACTTTGGGCATTTTCGTTTAGTTTAATTGGCGTGTATTTAGCAGGTCAGGTTGATGCATGGTTTAGCGTATTAATACGCATCGTACTGGCAACATTAATCTTTTTGCCTTTTTTAAAGTTTAAGCAAACTCCTAGGCCGCAAGCGTTAAAGCTCATGCTGATTGGCGCCATACAACTTGGTGTTATGTATAGCTTTTACTACCACTCCTTTTTATTTTTAAGCGTCCCCGAAGTACTGCTATTTACAGTAATGACTCCTTTGTACATTACTCTGCTAAATGATGCATTAAACAAACATTTTAACCCACGCTTTTTTATAGTCGCACTTATTGCGGTAATCGGTGCAATTACCATTCGTTACGAAAATCTAAATAGCAATTTCATAATCGGCTTATTATTAGTTCAAGGTGCAAATATAAGTTTTGCTGTAGGCCAAGTAACCTATAAACGCTTAATGATGAACAATCAGCTTGATGATAAAACCGTATTTGGCTGGTTTTTTATCGGCGCATTAATTGTCGCCAGTGTATGTTATGCCTTATTTGGCAACGCAAATAAGCTGCCTAGCACATCAACACAATGGGGCATACTTATTTATCTAGGCGTTGTAGCATCAGGCCTTGGTTACTTTATGTGGAATAAAGGCGCAACACTTGTCAACGTGGGAGCTCTGGCAGTCATGAATAACTTACTTATCCCAGCAGGGATTATTGTTAACGTGCTTGTTTGGAACAGAGACGCTGATATCCTCCGGCTAAGCATTGGAGCAGCTATAATGTTAGGCGCATTATTAGTGAATCAAATTTTTAGGGCCTGTTGACCTTTCAGGATTAAAATTTGTTCAATCTAGGGGCGATTTAATCGCGGCGTGAGGTTTGTAACCTAGTGGGCTAAGTAAAAACCGAGCAACAAAGAGTAAATTGCCCCTAGACAGAACCCTT